>NZ_JAUSPP010000057.1:0-103142 GCF_030656585.1 Rhodonellum sp. | reverse complement strand
GACGAGTGGGTTTTTTGTCATTGTCGTTTGGATTCAATGGCGTTGTTTGAATTTAGAATGTAGAGGGTAGATTGCCTACGGCGAAGATTGCGCTATGCGCGTAGACTTATTTAGCATAAGGAAGTCGTGTGGATTCAATGGCGAGATTTGAATTGATAAAGTAGAGGGTAGATTGCCTTCGGCGTAGATTGCGCTATGCGCGTAGATTTGGATTCCATAAGTTATGCAATTCAATTTTTTTGTTTGAATGTTTTTGCGAATCGAATCCCCAATTCAATCCCCAATTCAATCCATCAACTGCAGCAGAACCCTTTCTACGCCGAAGGCATCTACCCCGAAGGAACGAAGGGAATCTACGCCGCAGGCTTCTCCAATTTGGACACCTAATCAGAACCAAATCTACCCTTCAAAAGGGTAGAGGGTAGATTGCCTTCGGCGTAGATTGCGCTACGCGCGTAGATTTTGATTCCATGAGAAAACAGTTCGTTTATCATTAGAAATTTTTTTAGTGAATTGAGTCCTCAAGCCCAATTCTCGCAAGTGAAGCAGAACCCTTTCTAAGCCGAAGGCATCTACCCCGAAGGAACGAAGGGAATCTACGCCGCAGGCTTCTCCAATTTGGACACCTAAACGGAACCAAATCTACCTCCTTCTGAAGGACCAAATCTACCCTTCTATCGCCCGATCCAAATGCGTATACCCCCCATCCACAAAGAGGTGCTGACCTGTGACATGGGAAGTTCGGTCTGAAAGCAGAAAGACAACCGTGTCCGCAATTTCCTGTGCGGTGGTCATCCTGCGCCCGAGTGGGATTTTTCTTTGGATGTCGTCCAGTTTTTGGTTGGGATCCTCGAAAGTATTCAACCAGTTTTGGTAAAGTGGGGTCAACACCTCTGCGGGGACCACTGCATTGACCCTGATGCCGTAGGGCAACAATTCCACTGCCCATTCCCGAGTCAGGGAGAGTTGGGCACCTTTGGCGGCAGTATAGCCCGATGTATTTCCTTGGCCAGTAATGGCAGTTTTGCTGCTGATATTGACAATGCTTCCTTTGGATTTGATCAATTCAGGTAGCGCATAGTGGACCAATGCATAATAGTGCAACAGATTTTTTTCGACCGATTCCAAAAAAGCCTTTGGTGTACCTTTTTCCAAACCCACGCCATCATTGGCTCCGGCATTGTTGACCACACCGTCGATCCTCCCAAAGTAATCAATCGATTCGTTTACAACAGATTGACAGGTCTCCGCATCTGTGAGTCGATGGCAGATGTGGAGGGACTTTAGACCCATTGACTGAAGTTCAAGCACCAACGCTTGCCCTTCTTCTTCTGATGGATCGATAATGACTGGAAATGCCCCTTCTTTCGCCAAAGTTCGCGTGATGGCTGCACCAATTCCTTTGGCACCTCCGCTGATCAGATAGACTTTTTTTTCTAGATGTAGGTTCATTTGGTTTAAAAATTTTATTTTGATGTTAATTTAAACAGTTTTTTGTCCAATGGTGCAATCATGGAAGCACTCCATATTTCAAACGAATGGAATCCTGCATGCTGTCTTTTCCAGTGTCTATTTATGCGATTCCTTATCTTTCCTTTCTAAACCCCATAAAACCGGCAGGCATTTTCCCCAAAAACCATTTGTTGTTCCGCAGGGCTGAATTTCTGGAAATAATCCATCGCCAAGTCGTGTACTTGAGTATAGCTTCCCGCCAATAGACAAACCGGCCAATCCGATCCGTACATCATTCTTTCAACTCCAAAAGATTCCGCGACGGCATCGAGATAAGGCTTGAAATCCTCCTTCTGCCAATTCTCCCAATCGGCTTCGGTAACCATTCCCGAAACCTTGCAACTGACATTTGGCAAACTTGCCAACTGTTTGATTCCCTTGTTCCAAATTTTGAATTCCCCATTTTTGATGTCCGGTTTTGCCATATGGTCCAAGACAAACGCTTGATTGGGAAATTTCTTGACCAAATGATAGACCGCTTCCAAATGCTTTGGATAAATCAGAATATCGTAGGTGTATCCATATTTCTCCAAATGTCCAATTCCCTTAAGCAATGCCCTATCCTCCATTTCTTCGGGGGGAAGGCTTTGGAGGATTTTACGGAAACCCGCCAATTTCACCTCAGGCGAATACGCTTCAAGTTCAATCTCTATCTTTCTTGAACGCAAGTCAATCCATCCCACAACTTTTTTGACCCAAGTATGCCTCTCTGCCAAATCCAATAGGAACCTGGTTTCTGCCTTCGATTCGGTTGCCTGAACAGCAATGCATCCTGCCAGACCATTATTTTCCAATTCTGGTTGAAGGTCCTCGGGCATAAAGTCCCTTTGGATGGCATTCATCTTGTCGTCGATCCACGCATCCCGTATCGGATCGTATTTCCAGAAATGCTGATGGGCGTCGATTTTCATGATTTTCCGATTGGAGTATAGGTAGTGAAAGGGTAGATAAAGGGGTAGAGAAAAGGTAGAGAAAAGGTAGAGAAAAGGGTAGAGAAAGTGGGAGGGCAGAAGTTGGGAAAATGGAAGAATGAAATGCCTTATTCATTTTGGCAATTTCATTTTTCCAGAATTTCTATTTTCCATCCGTACTCTCCTTTTTCTCCAATCAGTTTTTTTTGCAATTTCAACCCTATTCGGAAACTGATTGCATCTTTCGGGTTGCATTGTCCCAATGCTCAATTTGACTTTTTACTCACAAATTTCCCCTTGTCTGTTTGAGATCAGGCTTTGTAATTAACGGCTTTTTGCTTGGCTACTCCCAAGCCTTCGATTCCCAATTCTACGATGTCTCCTTCTTTCAGATACCTTGGTGGTTTTAAGCCCATGCCGACGCCGGAGGGTGTTCCAGTGGAGATCACATCCCCGGGAAGTAAACTCATGTATTGGCTGATATGGGAAACCAGGGTGGGGATGTCAAAAACCAAATCAGCCGTATTGCTGTCCTGAAGCGATTCCCCATTTACGGTTAGCCAAAGTCTAAGCTTATGTGGATCTTTGATTTCATCCTTGGTGACCATATAGGGGCCAAGGGGTGCGAAGGTATCCGCACTTTTTCCTTTTACCCACTGTCCTCCGTGATGGAGTTGAAAATCCCTTTCACTGACATCGTTGTGGACACAATAGCCGGCAACGTATTCCATGGCCTCTTCCTTGCTCACGTAATTTGCCTTCTTGCCGATGACCACGGCAAGTTCCACTTCCCAGTCGGTTTTTTGGGAGTTTTTTGGAATGACCACTTCGTCAAAAGGGCCGCAAAGAGAGGAGCTTGCTTTCATGAAGATGATGGGGATCTCGGGAACAGCCATCCCGCTTTCTTTGGCATGGAGGGAATAATTCAGCCCCACGCAGATGATTTTGGATGGCCTTTTGATCGGAGATCCCAATCTGGTTTCTTTACTGATTTCCTTTAAGTTATCTATTTCTGATACAAGCCAAGATTGAAGTCTTTCCAGACCATTTTCCCCAAAAAATTCCTCGGACCAATCCTCACCAAAAGGACTGCAATCCATCCATTTTCCGTCTGGGGTTTCAATACCAGGCTGTTCTTTTCCAAACGCTCCGAATCTAATTAGTTTCATGTTTTTATATGGATAAGTTAATTTTTTGATTAGAAATATTGTACAATTAAGGTTGAAAAAAGAGGCAGTGATTGGGGAATAAAGTCGATATTGGACTGGATTCAGGCTTGAATATTGATTGATAAAACCCTAATGACTTGTTTGGCGCTGTCTCAAATCTCTTCCCAAATTCTTTTTTTTAATTCAGAAGCTCTCCAAAAATTTATCCTTTTCGAAATCCGCGGATGCTTCCTTCCTCTTAATATCCCTGTGACCTCATTTTCACAATTACATTTTCAATCCCAGAAATCCCCCATCAATCGGAAAATTGCTTCCGGTAATGAAAGAAGCTTCGTCGGAGGCAAGGTAATAGACCAAGGCTGCGATTTCGGCTGGTTGCCCCATCCTTCCGATCGGTTGGCTAGCGGCAAGTTTTTCAAACATTTCGGATTCTTTTCCCGGATAGTTTTTTGCTAAAAATCCATCCACAAACGGTGTATGGACTCTGCCTGGAGAGATGCAGTTGCAGCGGATGCCTTGGTCCACATAATCCCTTGCAATGGACAAGGTCATAGAAAGCACCGCGCCCTTGGTCATGGAATAGGCAAAGCGGTCTTGCAAACCCATCGTCGCGGCAACAGAACACATATTGATGATGGCTCCACCACCGTTTTCCCTCAGTTTTGGGATTGCCGCAGCCGTACAGTTGAAAATGCCTTTGACATTGACTTTATACAGGCGGTCAAAGTCTTCCTCCGAGGTCTTTTCAATGGAGCCTATATGGGAGATTCCGGCATTGTTGACCAATACGTCTATTTTACCGGGGATTTTTGAAATGACTTCCTGCATCTGTTCGGAATCAGATACATCCCCCTGTATAAAAACCACATTTTGACCCTTGGATTTAAATTGCTCCTCAACAGCCAAACCGATACCTGTATTGTAATCGATAAAGTAAACTTGGTGGTGGTTTTCTGCGAAACGGTTGGTGATGGCCAAGCCGATTCCACTGGCTCCCCCGGTCACGAGGATTGATTTTTTTGTCATGTTGAAGGACTATTTTTGGGTAAGGTTTTTTCCGGTTGGACCGAATGACTTAGATTACAAGCTTGCATTTTAAAACAGATGGGGAATAGTCACACGATTTTTCCTTGAGGCTTTGATTTTCTCTTTACATTAAAATTCATCATTTCTTGGCGGTCTTCCAAACCGGTCCTGTATCAAAATCATATTCTTCCAAAGAGGTCTTCTTCATTTCAATGCTGTAGCCGGGTAAAGTTGGCGTCATGTACCTTCCTTTTTGGATCACCACAGGATCGATGAAATGTTCGTGGAGGTGATCCACATATTCGATCACTCTTCCTTCCATGCTTCCGCTGATGCACACAAAATCCACCATGGAAAGGTGTTGGACATATTCACATAAGCCTACGCCACCTGCATGCGGGCAAACAGGAATCCCGAATTTGTGTGCCATCAGCATGATGGCCAGGTTTTCATTCACACCCCCGACACGGCAACTATCGATTTGGCAAATCCCCAATGCGTTCGCCTGCATCAGTTGCTTGAAGACAACCCTGTTTTGGCAATGTTCCCCTGTGGCCACTTTTATGGGGGCCACGGCACGGGCGATGGTGGCATGCCCGAGAATATCGTCTGGACTTGTGGGTTCTTCGATCCATAAGGGATTGAAACGTGCCAGTTCCTTCATGTTGTCTATGCTTTCCTGGATTTCCCACTTTTGGTTGGCATCCATCATCAACTGCCTTTCGGGGCCGATTTCTTTTCGGATGATGGCTGCTCTTCGGAGGTCATCCTGAAGGTCAGCGCCCACTTTCATTTTGAAATGGGTCCAACCTTCCTGTACCGCTTCTTTGCAGAGCATTCTGATTTTTTCGTCCGAATAGCCCAGCCAACCCGTGGAAGTGGTGTAGGCCGGATATCCATTTTCTTCCAAGTACCGAATCCTTTCCTTTTTTGTTTTTTCTTGGGCCTTAAGGATCTTCAAGGCAGTTTCGGGCGGCATTACATCTGTGATATAACTAAAATCGATGCATTTGACCATTTGCTCGGGAGACATGTCTACCAATAATTTCCAGAGTGGTTTACTCTCTGACTTTGCATAGAGGTCCCAAACTGCATTGACCAAAGCACCGGCGGCCAAGTGTACGACCCCTTTTTCAGGCCCCAGCCATCGGATTTGGCTGTCACCGGTCAGCTGTTTCCAGAATTTTCCGAATTCAGAAACGATGTCTTCCAGTTTTTTACCGATGACCTGATGCACCATGGCCTCCAGGGCAGCACAGCAGATTTCATTTCCCCGGCCAATGGTGAATGTCAAGCCATGACCTTCAAGACCGGGATGATCGGTGTACAATATGATATAAGCTGCCGAATAATCGGGATCAGTGTTCATGGCATCTGACCCATGCTTTTCAAGGCTGGTGGGAAACCGTATGTCTTTGACGGTGTGGTGGGTAATACATATGCTCATCTTGCAAATTGTCAAATATGCTTTTCAATTACTACCTTCTTATTATTCGATTTACATATTATTTTATCTTTTATGTTTTCTTTTTAAAAAAATTGGCTAAAATTTAGGGAATGAAGGCCAAATTATTAGAGAGAAGAAACCCATTTGACAAATCCTTTACTTCGGTTATCCATTCATTTCCGTATTTTCTGGACATCTGGCATTACCATCCCGAAATGGAGCTGGTGTATATCAGCAAAAGCTCTGGGACCCGGTTTATCGGGGATAGCATCCAACCTTTTTCCCCTGGTGAACTGGTATTGATCGGAGAAGACTTGCCGCATCTTTGGCAAAATGATCAGGCCTATTTTGAAAAGGGAAGTGAATTGAAAGCCGAGGCGATCACCATCCATTTCAAAAAAGAATTTGCTGGAAAGGAATTTTTGGAGATTCCTGAGATGAAGGAAATCGCGGAGCTTTTTCAACGGGCAGGGCAGGGGATCGTGTTTTCCCCCGAGGTTGCGGAATCCGCAAGGGAGTTGATGCTTGGTATCCACCGTGAATCCGGTTTTATTCGGCTAAAGCTGTTTTTAGAACTTTTACAAATGTTGGTGGAAGAAAGCGAGTACTCCCTTTTGAGCACCAAAGGATTTATCAATCCCGGCGAAAATTTGGGTGATACCAGAATCGACAGAGTTTATTCCTATACCTTCAACAATTTTCGGAAAAACATCACCTTGGAGGAGGTGGCCGATATTTCGAACCTCAACCCCACCGCATTTTGCAGGTTTTTCAAGAAAGCCACCAAGAAAAATTATTCGAAATTCCTGAATGAAATCCGAATCGGATATGCATGTAAATTGCTTTTGGAACAGAAGCTGAATATTTCGGAAGTGGGTTATGAATCAGGATTTAACAACCTTTCCAATTTCAACAGACAGTTTAGAAATATCCTGGGGCTCTCTCCAAGTGCTTATTTACAAAAACACCAGAAGCACAATTGAATTCTTGGCACATTTATTGGTAAATTTTTTCCCATTTGAATCCATTTTATTTTTCACACCAATAATGGCCAAGCATCATGAAAACCAAAGGAATTTTATTTTTCAACCTATTGATCGTCATGATCTTAGGGTCATGTCTATCAGATACCGAAAATGACACCATCAATCCAGGAGAAGGTTATGCAGTGCTCTTGGTGATCGATGAGGACAGCATCGACAATGGAAATGAACCCAACAATTTCACTGAGGTGGATGTCAATGATCAGCTGGCAACAGTTGGCTTGCGTACCCCATTAAAGTATTTTCAGGACAATCTTGGGAATACCATTGATCTTTTCACTGGACAGGTAGGAGATGAGGGTTGGTTTGCTTTGAAAAATATCCCCAATAGATGGAGAAATGCAGGACCAACGAACAATGGTGCCAGGAATTATCTGACTCCTGGTCCAGGATTGGGAGCGCCAAACGTGGATGATGACCGAGAAATCCATTTGGATGAAATCCCCGATGTTACGCCACTTAGGGCAACTGGATTGAAAATGCTTATCGGGCAAAAAGTATTGGCGGTGGTTTATGATAGTGATATCAGCATCAATTACTCGCCACTCGAGGGGAATCTCAAAGGAGCAAACTTGGGAATGGTTGCTCTCGAGGTAGTGGATGTAAGGGCAAGGACCGGCGGATCTTCTTCGGATCTTCCTATTGTCAGCGTAAAAATCTTGAATGTGAATGAAATCGACAATTTGGATCTTAGACTGTTTTCAAATGCGCCCGTTCCACAGTCTTCCTCAGAGCCCTTTGACATCAATCCTCCTGCTACTGTTTCGCAAGGAGTATTTGAACCTGCAAATTGAAGCACAATTGAACCCGAAACATGCATTCTTTTTCCCAGTGGGATTGACACTGCAAAAAAATCAGACTATTGAGAGAATAAGCCGTCTCACCGATATGGGACAAAACCAGGGGACAATGGACTGATTGTGAAGCAATTTCAGGCTGTTATAAAATGTTAATGCTTAACACGGGTTAAAAAAACTTTGACAGAGGTTCCAGTTGCTTTATGGATTCCATATCTGCCAACATCAGTGGTTTTTCCAAATATCCGATCACATGTCTGAATTTTTCCGCTTTTTTCCTGTCTGAGAGATTGATGGAAGATGTAATCATCACGACGTAAATGGGGGAGTGGGGATATAAATTTTCCAAGGCAGTCAGAAAATCCCAAGCATTAAAATCAGGCAGGTGAATATCCAGTAGGATCAGTGAGCTGAGGTCTTGGGTTTTTTCCACTTGGTTGTATTCCAATGCCTCATTTACAGTTGTAAACAGCAAAGGTGATGGGTGGATTTTGCTTTTGATAACAAGCTTCTTGACAATTGTTAGGATCAAATCCTCATCATCGATGATCAAAACTTCATATTTCATTTTTCGGGGATATTGATGTTTTCTGTTTTATTGGAGATATTCCGAATGATCTTGTCCAGTTCATGGCCTGATTCGATGATGTGGTTGATGAAGATCTTTTTTTCCGAATCCGAAAAATCATCGTCCTCTGTAAGCATATTGATGAGTCCCATCATCCTGGCCAATGGAGCCCGAACGACATGGGATTGAATCCAGCTGATTTCCTTTAACTTGACGTTTTGCTCTTCGATGGCTTCAATATAGCGTCTTCTTTGGGTGACATCGTTGGCAAGGACCAGTTTTGCCTTCAATCCATTGAAATCCAATATGTTTGAGCTGATTTCTACATCGATTATTTCCTGATTTTTCTTAAGGTGCCTGAAGATACCAAGGTGGTTGATTTCACCATCTGAAGTTGAGTTTTCCATCGCATTGTCCAAAAAGTTGTTTTCTTCCTTTTGTCTGATGTCGCGGATGGTCATGGACAAAAATTCTTCTTTTGAATAGCCATAATGCTTGATGGCGGCCTGGTTCACATCCAAAAAGGCCAAATTACCCATCTCATATACCCACATCGGAATGGGGCTCAAATGGAACAATTCCTTGTACCGTTTTTCAGAATCATAAATCCTTTGGGATGCGGCATTTCGCTCTATTCCATAAATAATACTTTTGAATAGGTTGGTGGCATTCAGATCATCTTTCAACAAATAATCGGAAATCCCCAAAGAGAGAGATTTTCTCCCAAATGCCATGTCCGAATAGCCTGTCAAAACGATTACGGGGATGTTTGCTGCGATTCTTAAAATCTCCATGATCAAATTTTCACCGCTCTTGTCAGGAAGGGAAAGATCCAGTAAGACCGTGTCGAAGTATTTGGGCGATTGGGTCAAAATTAGATTGGCTTCCGCAAAATTTTTGGCTTCCACTATTTTTGGGGCCTTTATCGCTTCCTCCAAATAGGTTTCAATCAACAATCTATCTCCACTGTTGTCATCGATGACCAAAATGGTATAACTCCTGCTATCTCTAAACATACGCTAATTTTTATTGGGGGGAAGCCTCACGATACTCACGAAAAAGCTTTCAATTTCAGTGACCACTTTTATGAAGTCATCCATGTCTACGGGTTTGGTGATGAAACAATTCGCGTAATTTTTATAGGAGGAAAGAATGTCATTTTCAGAAGAGGAAGTCGTCAACATGATCACAGGGATTTGCTTGAGAGATTCCTCCTGCTTGATAAATTTCAATACCTCATGCCCATTTTTCCTGGGAAGATTGATGTCCAATAGAATAAGATCAGGCGTGGTTTCGTTTTTGTATTCCCCTTCTTTCATCAAAAATTCCATGGCTTTTTTTCCATCCCTTACCACACTGATTTTATTGATGATTTTTGCCTCTTCCAATGCCTCCATCGTCAACAAGATATCTCCTTCATTGTCCTCCACCAATAATATTTGAACCTGTTTCATACCCAATAATACTTAAATAGTTTCAATATTTTTTGCGATATTAAAATAAAAACTGCTTCCTTTTCCCTCCTCAGAATCTACCCAAATTTTTCCACCGTGGTTTTCTACGATTTTTTTGCAAATGGCCAAACCAATCCCTGAGCCCTGAATCTCCTCCTTTTGGTGAAGGCGGTGGAAAATGGTGAAGATTTTTTCCTTAAACTCTTTTTTAATGCCCAATCCATTGTCCGTTACGCTGAAAATCCAATGGGTTCTGTCCTCCGTACCATGAATGCTGATTTCAGTCGATTCCATTTCCCGCTTGTATTTCAATGCATTTTCAATCAGATTCTGAAAGAGTTGCTGAAGGGGTGCCTTTGAAGCATTTATCTTCGGCAAATTGCTGATCTTGATTGTTGCATTTGATTGTGAAATCAAACGTCTTTCCAAAAGCAAAATATCTTCTACCATCAATTTGGTATCAATCACTTCTTTGTTTCCCACATTCCCGGCCCTACTGTACTCCAAGAGATCCAAGATAATTTTTCTCATTCTTTGGGCACCATCTACGGCAAAGTGAATGTATTTCTTGCCTTTTTCATCCAAAATAGGATGGTATTTTTTCTCCAAAATGCTCAGAAAACTTGAAATCATCCGCAAAGGCTCCTGTAAATCATGGGAAGTTACATAGGCGAATTGCTCCAATTCGGCATTTGAAGATTCCAATGCCTTTGCCCTTTTGATGAGTTGATCGCTCATCTGATACAGTGCTTTTTCGGTGGCTCTGGAATCAGTAATGTCTTTCAAGACCACTACAGCGCCCAATTTTCGCCCATCTGTCGTTTTGATCTCTTCTCCCGAACAAAGCACAATCCGCTTGGGAAGGTTTTTTGGAGCGATCATTATTTCCTGGTCTTTTATCTTCTCCCCATTCAATGCTTTGAATAAGGCTATCTCTTCTGTTTTCAGGAGCCTTTTACCATCCGGGTGAAAGAGGCTGTAATGGTTGCTCCAGTTTTCTGTCAAAA
Source organism: Rhodonellum sp. (assembly GCF_030656585.1). NCBI lineage: Bacteria > Pseudomonadati > Bacteroidota > Cytophagia > Cytophagales > Cytophagaceae > Rhodonellum > Rhodonellum sp. Next base: position 92,208 of record NZ_JAUSPP010000057.1, on the reverse strand, counting down.
TTTCTTCCGCGCCAAGCCCATGAATGTTTCTGGCAGCTTTGTTGAACAGCATTAAATCCCCTTTTTCATCTGCGGCAATGATCCCTTCGGAAAGATTTTCCATCATGTACCGGAGGAATTCCTTTTCTTTTTCCAGTGCGCGCTCAGATGTTTTCCGGGAAGTGATGTCTTGAGTCGCTCCCGTCACCCTGATGGGTTCGCCCTTTTCATTCCTGATAATGATCCCCTTATCCACCACAAAAGCATATTCACCATTGTTCTTGCGAAACCGAAATTCCAGCTCCCAATATTCAGTGGTTCCTGAAAAAAACCCATTCATTTTGGAGTTTACCCATTCGAGATCTTCGGGATGAATATGTGCTTGCCAAAATGTATCATTGGAAGTCAATTCATTGACTTCATGCCCAAAAAGCTTGCTGAAAGTTTCAGATCTGTAAACCTTGTTCGTAGTAAAATCCCTGTCCCAAATGGCGTCAGAGGTAGCTTTGGTCGCAAATTGAAATCTTTCGATACTTTCCTTTAATTGTTTGGATTGTTCGTCTACTTTTTTGCCGAGTACTTCGGGTTGTTTGGCGAGGTTAAAGACGATATATCCCAAAAAACAGGATAAAATCATTCTTAATCCGATAAGCGGGAGAATGTCTCTGAAGGCTGTAGACTTTTTCAATTGGACAATTAAATTCCAATCCCCTTCGGGCAGATTGAGGTTTACGATTCCACCTTCATAGGATTCTTGACTGGTATTGAAAAACTGTTCTTCGATATTGGTTTCCGGATTGATTTTGGAAAGCCCGATGTAAAATGGATTGTCGGCCGCCTTGTCGATTCCAGCCTGTTTCAAAAAAGTATCCAAATGGATTATCACTGCAGCAAATCCCCAGAATTGGCCATCCTTGAAAATGGGTTGTCTGCCTACGATTCCAATGCCTCCTTGTTTCAACTCAAAAGGACCCGCAAAATAGAGGGTTTCATTTTCTTTTGCTATGAGGGCCTCTTTGATTAGCTTTTTCTGTTCAAGGATATCATACCCGATCACTGGTTCGTTTCCATCAAGGGGATAAACATATTTGATCACGCCACCTTCCACCAATTGCAAGGCATCAATCCCCTCTGTTTGTGTCAGGATATCCTTGGCTATGGAATCGAAATTATCGCCAATCCCAATGTTTTTTTCAAGGAAGGCAAGGATTTTGGTGGCAGATTGGCTGTAATTCAGACTTGAGGAAATCTGTTTTTGGATCAGGATGGCTTGGTCTTTTGCCAATTGTTTTTCGTAGGCGATCTTTATCTCAAACTGTTTGTAAGAAAAATACTGCGTCAGGATCAAGACTGACATAAAAACCATTCCTCCCAATAAGGCCGGTGGGAACTTGATTTTAAATATTGTAGACATTCCTCATTCTTTTTACTGGAAAATTAAAACGTATGTATTTGCAACATCCAAAATCGATCGGGAATCATTGCTTTCCCAAGGTAAAATGAAAGGAACTTCCTTCGCCTTCAACAGAGTTGACCCAGATCTTTCCATTATGGTTTTCAATTATTTTTTTGCAGATGGCAAGTCCCATTCCCGAACCCGAGTATTCATCTTTTTGGTGAAGTCTTTGGAAAATAATGAAGATTTTGTCAAAGTATTCTGCATTGATTCCTATCCCATTGTCCTGGACGCTAAACTCCCAATGTGTTTCCATTTCTTTACCTTCGATGGTAATTAGGGGTTTTTGACCTTCCTTTTGATATTTGACCGCATTGGTAATCAGGTTTTGAAACAGCAATTGGAGAGGGTTTTTGAAGCCATAAATTTCTGGAAGATTCGAAAATACAATCTTAGCTTTTTTTCCCATAATGAGCTTTCGGTTGTAAAGCAAAACCTCCTGTATGAGTAGGGTAGTGTCTATTGGTTCTTTTGCACCGTCCGGTCTTCCCACCCTGGAAAATTCCAAAAGTTCCAGAATGATTTCGCGCATCCTTTGTGCACCATCTACAGCAAAATGAATGTATTTTTTACCTTTTTCATCAAGGATAGCCCCATATTTTCGCTCGATCTGGGTGAGGAAACTGGTGATCATTCTTAAGGGCTCTTGCAAATCATGGGAGGCGACATAGGCAAATTGCTCCAACTCTTGATTAGAAATGGAAAGGTCTTTGTTGCTTTTCAGCAGTTCGGTATTGAGGTTCTGAAGGGAAGCTTCATATTCCTTCCGGTGGGTAATGTCCTGGATGGCACCGATAATTCTGACAGGCTTCCCTTTGGAATTCCTAATTATAGACCCCCGGTCAATTACATACGCATAACTCCCATCTGATTTCTGCAGCCGGTATTCGTTTTCAAAGAAATGCTCTTTTGGATCTCCAAAAACCCGGGCGAGGTTTCCAATGACTTTCTGGTGGTCGATTTCATGCAATTGCTTTTCCCATTTCTCCCAAGTTGGCTTTTCATTTATTATATCAAATCCAAAAAGAATTTTAAATCCTTCGCCCCAAAACAGTGCGTTGGAAGGGATGTCCCAGTCCCAAATGGCATCATTGGTGGCTTTGGATAATTTTTCAAACCTCTGGTTGTAAATCGCTATTTCTTCTTCTTTTCTTCTTTTTTCCGTGATGTCCCTAAAATATACCGATAGCCCACTTGAAGAGGGGAAAGCACTCACCCCAAACCAAATATCCAAAGCGGGATTGTATTCATCAAAGTGAACAGGTTTCATGGTTTTTATTGCCTTATGGTAATTGGAATAAAAAGCTGATTCTTTTAAGTCCCTGTAGGTTTCCCAAAGATTTGCTCCCAAAATCTCCTCCTTTTCCAACTTCAGCAATTTTCTGGAAGTATGGTTCATGTAGGTCACTTCCCCTTTTTTGTTCACGGCAAAAAAAGCATCTCCGATGGATTCCAAAATGGTGTTTTTCTCTTGCAGATTTCGTTTGATGGTGTCCAAATTGTCCTTTCTTTCCATGGCGACCGCTAGATTGGTGGTCAGAGATTGAAGGAAGGAGATTTCGTCTGCATTCCAAATTCTTCCCTTTGTACAATCATCAAAGCCGATATAGCCATAAAAATCATTCTCAATGAAAATCGGCACCTGCAATGTGGAAAGGATGTCCTGTTCTTCCAAAATCTTTTTGGTGGGATCATCCAGATCCTTGGTTAAGTATGCAAAAGGCTTTTTGTGATTGATAGCCTCTAAAAATAGGGGATGCTCCTCCAATTCAATCGCTTTGTAATGGGGGTTGTCGATTTGTATCGAAACCTTGCCGTTGGTCCATTCCAATTCCTGATTTGCCATCAGGCGATTGGTCAGGGGATCCCGGTAGTTTTTGATAAAATAAGCACGATCGGCGTCCACAGTTTCACCCATGATTTTCAGGCAATTGGAAACCGCCTTCTCCCAGTCGTCAAAATCCATCAAGGTTTCGATGACCACTGCAATGCCTTTTAATAATTTTGTTTTGGCGATGAGGGCAGCTTCGCTTAATTTCCTTTCGGTGATGTCCCTTTGGATGGCTAAAAAATGGGTAAGTGTCCCACCTTCGTCCTTTAGGGGAGTTACTGATATGTTGACCCAAAATTCCTCTCCGCCTTTTTTATAGTTGATCGTTTCAATTTCAAAAGGTTCTTTTCTTCTCAAAGCTTCTCCCAAAAGCCCCAGAGCGGAAAAATCAGAATTGGGTCCTTGCAAAAATCTTGGGTTTCTACCCATGACCTCTTCAGAGCCATAACCTGTTAGTTTTGTAAAGGCATTGTTTACATAAATGATTTTTGGCCCGGGGGCATCTAGGAGATTGGATTCCGTAATGATGACTGAGTCAGTGGAATTGGTGATGACCGATTCCATCAATTTCAATTCCTGCTCCCTTTTTTTAATGACGCTGATGTCTCTGCTTATTCCAACCAATCCGATCACCGAACCTGATTTGTCCCGTAAGGGGATTTTGGTAGTCAAGAGGGTTTTTAGGCTTCCATTTTTGTTGAGAATGGTTTCTTCCTGGTTAAAGAGGCCTATTTCGGATTCAATTACCTTTCGATCGTCCTCAAGGAATTTTTGAGCATCCGCTGCATTCACAAACTCAGCGATCGTTTTGCCTATCGTATCTTTTTCGGATTTTGCACCGATCAGTTCCAAGTTGGCTTTGTTGTTGATCAAATGGCGGGAATCCCTGTCCTTGACAAAAATATTATCAGGGATGATGTCGATGAGGGTTCTGAGCAAATTTCTCTCCCGAAAAATGGTCTCTTCCGCCTTATTTTTTTCAGTCAAGTCCGTGATCGTGGACATTTTGAGCCGCTGACCATCAGGTTGCACCAGCAACTGAACCGTCTCCGACAAATCGATATGCGCACCGTCTTTTCTGGTGGTCTGCCAGAAGACGGGCTTTTCGATGCCGGTTTTGATGAAATCCTGATGATCGGCAAGAGCTTGTTTTTGGAAGGCTTCAGGAATACAATTGATAAAGTTTTTCCCCAATAATTCCGATCGCGAACATCCAAGGATGCGACAAAATTCTTCGTTGACAAATATAAAAACGCCTTTGTCGTCCGTAATGGAGATTCCGGAGTTGGATCCATTCAATACAGAAAACAAAAGAGATTGAGTTTGCAAAAGTGAGAAACCCGACAAAGGTTCAATGAATTCTTCCGATTGGGTTGTCTGCTTTTTTATGTGAAAATCGTTTTTCAATATGTCAATCGGTTTTTTTTGTTTTTGAGAAATTTCCACTGTTTGGTGGGGTGATTTTTCCATTTGGAAGTCTTGCTTTTTTAAAAGTGGGTGGTTCAAGCTACATTTTAATCAACAATAAACCTTATAAATACCAAAAATTTCAATGTTTTTTATCCCGAGATCCATTGAAGAAAAATCAACAATCAAGTCATAGGAAGATGGTATTTCCGGATTTTACCGATGCATCGCAGGCCACTGCAATCCGCATACTGTTCAGGGCATCTTCCAGGTGATCGCTCAGGCCAATGTCTTCCTGAATGGCCTTTAAAAAATACCTTTGCTCCCGATTGCAAAGCTCCTGATGATCGGGTTCATCGCTCAGATCAATCCATTGGTCTTTATAGGTGAAATTGTTTTGCGCATCTATGTCTGCGTGATGGATTTTGATGCTTTCGGTTTTGGTGTGCGCATCCACATGGTCGGATTTGCCCATTTCCCCTGCTTTTCGGGCCACGATCGATACAGCACCCTTCGGCCCAAAAACATCCTTGATGAAGAAGGCATTGTCCGAAACCATCGGCCCCCAACCGGCCTCATACCAGCCTACCGATCCGTCTTCAAATCGGATCTGCAATTGGCCGTAATTGTAGTTCCCTTCAGGGATATCCTCCGTCAACCTTGCTCCGATGGCGGAAACAGAAACCGGCTTTGATCTTGTCATTTGGCACATGATGTCAATGTAATGGACCCCGCAGTCCACGATCGGACTGAGGCTTTTCATCAAATTGCGATGGACATCCCACATGTACCCTTGACTTTGCTGGTTGAGATTCATCCGCATGACCAAAGGCTTTCCCATTTTTTGCGCTTCCAATACAAACCTTTCCCAAGAGGGATGGTGTCGAAGAATGTAACCGACCACCACTTTTTTCTTTGCTATTTTGGCAGCCGCAATGATTTTTTCTGTTCCGGCAACGGTGTCGGCCAAAGGCTTCTCGATAAAAACATGACAGCCGCTTTCAAGCGCCCTGATGGCAAAAGCTTCATGGGTGTCCGGATAGGTCGAAATGCAAACCGCATCAGGCTGGGTCTGGTCCATGGCGATGTCGAAATCCGTGAACAAAGGATATTTGCTGCCCAACTTTTTGTTCAGTGTTTCTTTGCTTTTGCCGCGGGAAACCAAACCGCAGATGTCGAATTCCGGCATCTGATGATAGGCGAAGGCATGGGAAGCGCCCATATTGCCACAACCGACCACTAGGATTCTAAGGGGTTTATTCATTTTTTTGGATTAAAGAGTGGAGCAAAAAAAATGTTTAAATACCGGGTTTTAAACCATTAAAGGATCTATTTATGAAGGATTTTTTTTATTGAATCGAGACCTTCATACTGATCGGCGTCAAGGGTTGGTTGAGGCTGTCCCTTTGTACAGCGACGATTTGATCCACCACATCCATGCCCCGGATCACCTGTCCAAAAACTGTATAGTCGCCATCCAACCGGGCGAGTCCATCCTTGTTTTGGACGATATAGAATTGGCAACGTGCGGAGAGTTTATCCGGATTGTCGTCTCTTCCTGCACCGAGGGCACCATAGCCATGTTTGAGATCGGGATGGAATTCCGGGGCCAAGAGGTATTCGGGATCGTTGAAGCCCTCCTCAGTATCCGGGCAACCTGCCTGCGCCACAAAATTTGGGATGACCCGGTTGAAGGTCAAGGAATCCCAATATCCAGCCGTTGCCAATTGGATGAAGCTGGCTTGGTGCTTTGGCGTTTGGTCATGCAGCAGGATATGAATGTCACCTAAGGAGGTGGAGATTAAGGCGATTTTTCGCTCTTCTTTTTGGGCGAAGGCCTCCGACATGATCATTCCGAATACGAAGGCTAAGGAAAGCCAAGAGCGAATCCTTCCGAAGTGAATTTTTAATGATGGCATAGACACGGGGATATTTGGTAAAACTGTTGCCAAATAAGCAAAAATTTGGAAGAATATCTAAGGCTAGGTCATGTATTGGTTTTTCTTGGCGGATTCGTTTCAATAAATGATTTTTTTGGTGGAAATGAAAAAATAAAGGTGAGTTCCTGGGATTTAACCCCTGTTATGGATTGCCAATTCAATTTCAACCTGAAATTGATTCATTATCAGCTAATTGTTCACTGTTTTTGACTCTTATATAGTGGTTTGGCTTTAGGCCTTATCGTCCAAATAGTCCGATTTTCTTGCAGTTTATACCCCTATAGGCAAACCCAATGCCTACTTCCGGAGGAATGGATGAGGTGATTATTTCCCCAAATCCCTTTGGGAATTGACATCATATCGTCCAGATATAATAACTTTACTTTTGTTGGATCCCAGAAAGTGGAATTGGAAACTGAAATACATGGAAGAAAAACTTGATCTAAGGACGGTAAATGTCCGCCGTTATATTTTGCCCCTTCGGGAAGGTGGGTCCCTGCCTGCCTTGGTCGATGCCGACGATGGCTTCAACTATGTGTTGAAATTTCGTGGAGCGGGCCAAAGGGAAAAGGCGTTGATCGCCGAATTGCTGGGAGGGGAAATCGCCCGATTTCTGGGATTTAAGATGCCGGAACTGGTCTTTGCCCAGCTGGATGAGGCTTTTGGCCGAACGGAAGGAGATGAGGAGGTTCAGGATCTTTTGAAATTCAGCCGGGGATTGAACTTGGGCATGCACTTTCTCAAGGGTGCTTTGACCTATGATCCCGTTGCGATGAACATTGACCCTTTGTTGGCTTCACAGATCGTATGGCTGGATGCTTATATTACAAATGTAGACAGGACTTTCAGGAACACCAATCTGTTGATTTGGAATCGGGAACTTTGGTTGATTGACCATGGAGCTTCTTTTTTGTTTCACCACTCTTGGACAAATTGGGAAAAGCATGCCATCGGACCTTTTTCCATGATCCAAAATCATGTGCTGTTGCCTGTTGCGGATCGTCTGGAAGAGGTGGACGCAGTTTTCAGAGAAAGGTTGAAAGCTTCAGATATCAAAAAAATCGTCGGTGCATTGCCGGACGATTGGTTGTTGGCGACAGGAGAAGAAGAATCCCCTGAAGAACAGCGGCAGATTTATGCGCAATTTTTGACAACTCGTTTGAATCATTCCCAAATTTTTGTAAAAGAAGCCCAAGATGCCAGGAGATCACTTGTATGAGTATGCGGTTATCCGCTTGGTTCCCGATGTAGAACGAGAGGAATTCATCAATGTCGGTGTGATCCTGTCTTCGATAAAAGGAAAATTCCTTCAAACCAAAATCAAGGTAGATGAATCGAAGTTAAATGCCTTTGCGCCAAACCCGGACCTTGACCTTTATGCTTGTCATTTGGCCTCTTTCGAGAAGATTTGCCTCGCCGGAGAGGATGGTGGCCCCATTGCCCAAATGGACCTTGCCTCCCGATTTCGTTGGCTCACAGCAGTCAGAAGTTCTGTGATCCAGACCTCCAGGCCTCATGCTGGGCTGACAGACGATTTGCCGGGAACACTCGACCGCTTGTTTGGGATTTATGTTGGGGAATGGGATTGATCGGGATTTGGTGTTTCAGAGGAGAATTCTTTTCATTTGAACCATCAAAACTTGATTTGAGTCGAATTTGAAAAGGCGCAATGGAATTTGGTTCTTATGCCGATAGCGGTTCCACTTTACCGGTTTTGTTGGTCAATTTATCTTGTCCATTGGAAGGAGAGGATTCGGGAAGAATCCTCTTTTCACTACAGAAGCCTTCTTGGTTTATCATCGTCAGATTAAACCCGTTTTATGGATTGCAAAATCCATTTAATATTTTAATTTTCTGATAATCAATTAGGTGTTGACTATTTTTGACTTCACCCAATTGGTGTCAGGAATTGTTCGCCCAATAGACTGATTTTCTTTCAGTTTCAATCCCATTTGGAAACCTGTTGCATATTTCCATCTAACTTAATCAAGTTAGATGCCCTACGTTACTTTTCCGCTGTCTTAGAACTCGGGTTAAAATTGATACAAGGGAGGAGACTGTCAAAAAAAAGGCAGGCTACGCCCCTTATCTGTTGCGGATTTTATTCCTGACTTTCAAAGCCAAATTCCGGAGATAGGGGAAGTATTTGCCACTTTTTAGATTATAAATGACGGATTCGGAGTTGAAAATCATCTCGAAATTTTCAGTACACAACACCGGTTTTTTCGTGATCCGGTTGATCTCGATGGCCTGACTCAATGAGCTTTCAACAAAGAGGACATACCCACTGGAGGCATAGGTTTTGGCTTTGTGTGCAGCGTGGTTGTTTGCTTTTTGCCTTGCTTCTTTGTTTGGTAGGTCCAACATGACCAAATCATTGTATTTCACATTGTTATTCGCCAGCCATGTTTCCGTCTCCTTACGGTATTTTTCGAGTCGGGAAGTTACGATCGTCCCTATCTTGACCTCGGGTATGAAAAGAGGTGCCGCATTCAGTACAAAATCAATGTATTTTGGTCCATCATCATTCAGGTCTTCGGTTGGATCCACGCAAAGAACGCCGTCGATATCGAAACAAGACTTTTCCAAGAAATAATGATTGAGAACATTCCACTGGAAATATCTTGGAAGTGGAACGACCTCAAAATGATAATCTACCAAATTCTCCTTGCCTGGAATGACATAGATGGCGCAAAAGCTAAGGGTAAAATTGTCCCCAATATCCTTCAGACTTTCCTTACATTTTTTGATTGCAGAACCCGAAGCCACACTGTCATCGACAATCAGGATTTTTTTGAAATCCTTGATGTTATAAAACTGTCCGCGTGCCCCGGCCTTGTAAATATGACCGTTGATAAAGGAACTCAGGTCTGTGTAGGGTTTATTAAGATACAATGCAAGCAGATTGGCGGGGAGCATCCCACTACGGGGAATCCCTACGATCAGGTCAAAATCACGGGGCAAAATGCTTAAGGATTTAAGAATGATTTGATTCAAATCTGAAATATTCCTGTAGTACATAGGTTTTGGATGACGTTAACGATTGAAATTTAAGGATAATCCTGACAATCCTTCCATTGCAGGCGTTCGATTTTATTTTGTGGACCGATTAGATCGGCTGTTTTTGATTTTTTGGAATTGATCCACCGCTATTTTAAAAGCTTTGGGATAATTGAAGAAGGTTTCTTTCAGGATATTGCCGTAGCTGATGCTTAGGAATTTATTGAGTATGTATATTTTGATCACCACGGTGATGGATATTGCCACCAAGACACCCATAGCAGCGCCGATCAAGCCAAATTGAAGAATAAATACCCAAGAGAGGGCAATGCCATAAGCCAGTGTCCCAAATACCAAGACCATGTTGTAGGCGGGTTTGCCGATGGCGTCCAAGAAAATGCCGGTTTGCCGATCCAGGGGTTTGAGGATCGCAATAAGGGAAATCAACTGGAGATAAGGAACGGCATCGAGGTAATTTTCCCCTGCCACCAAGAGGATAATGTATTTGGCCAGAAAAACCACGACCACAAGAAATGCCATACTAAAACTGAACATTGCCGCCACGGTCATTTCAAAAATCCTCGAGACTTCAGCCATCTGCTTTTTTTCATGTGCTTCAGAGGCTTTGGGAAAGGAAATCGATGAAATGGAATTGATCGGGATGTCCAGTAAATTGACAATCCTACCGGCACTGTTGGCCATGGCAACTTGTACTGGAGAAAGCAATGCCCCCAAAAGGAATTTATCCATGCTGGAGGTGAGCATGGAAACCAGGTTGGTCCCAAAAACAAATTTCCCAAAATGGAAAATTTTGCCCAACCATTCCTTGTGCCAGCCCCAGAGTATCTGAAACTGGTTTTTGACCTGATATTGGGAAGTAAGCAAAGCAAAGATAAAGCAGAGATTGTAGTACCATGCCAATTCGATAAGGCTGGGTGTATAATCCAAGAGGTAAACGATTGCGATAAAGACAAAAAACGGTACACTCTTGCTGATTCCGGCAAAAAAATAGGATTTGAAGTTGAAGGTTGCCTGCATCAAAATCAGGTTGTGTGTATGAAAAATCAGAAACGGGAGGAAGAAGACATGGATTTGAAGCAAGTCTGCAAGGCCTTTTGCGCCAAACAGCGTTTCGGCAAAAGGCGCGGCCATCCAGATAAAAAGAATGATCAGGAGGGTAAGTGCGGCATTGAGTTGTAAGGCCGAAATCTGGATTTTGCTGTTTTCCATGCCTTTTTCTGAGACGATGAATTTGATCATCCCGTTTTGAAGAAATCCATTTCTGGCCATATCGATGATCGCGGCAATGGTGATGAACAGCACCCAAACCCCAAATTCCTCAGGTGAAAAAAGCCTCACCAGGATCATGAATCCCACGAATCCCACGATAAAATCCACCCCTCGGTGCATCATGGAAAAGAACCCGCTGCTCAACCAATAATTTTTCTCGCTCATTTGTGCATGTCATGAATTTTGGAGTAGGTATCCAAAATGGTCTTTGCTCCTTGTTCAAAACTGAAGAGTGGCACCCTTGCATATCCCTTCGATATCAAGGAGGATCTGAGCACCTGATCTTGAAGCAGATTTTCGATGGCCTCACAAATGGCCTCCGGATTGAATGGGTCTACCAAAACAGCCGCATCTCCAGCTATTTCAGGCATGGAGGAGGTGTTGGAGGTAATGACCGGACAGCCACAGGCCATGGCTTCAAGGATAGGCAAGCCAAAACTTTCCCGTAGGGATGGATACAGAAACATTTCAGCACCGGAATACACATAGGGCAAATCCTGGTTTGGGATATAGCCGGTAAGGTGGATTTTGTTGCGGATGGATTTCGCATCGATGCTAGCCAAAAGTGCATTCAATTCGTTTTCCCCAAAGTCAGGCATCACGATATCCATATTTAATTTACCTTTTTGATCAAGCTTTTTGAGGGCCAAGAGTACGCCTTTCAAGTTTTTTTTGGGCGCGGTATTTCCTAAAAAAAGCAGATATTTCTTGGGTAGTCCGTAGTCTTTGATTTTGTCTGTGATGGCGGTGATGGAATGAGGCTGAAAATGGTGGGCTACACCATTGTAGATCACTTTCACCTTCTCCTTTTCGAATTTGAAGTATTTGTCAATCACTTTTTTTTCAAATTCGGAGACGGTAAAAATCGCATCACTATTTCTCACCACCTTTGGCACATTCCATTTTCTATACAGATTGCCTAACCTCTGATACCAAGAGCCTGATCTAACATCGGTCTTTTCCAGGTAGATGATGTCATGCAGTGTCAAGACCAAGGGTACCGAGGTATTGATTGGCGCAGTATTTCCGGTGCAATGGAGCAAATCCAATCGGTACGTTTTGACCGCTTCCGAGAGGTGTTTTTGTTCCCAGATAGGGTAGGGGCTTTTCTTGAGCGGGATGATCTTGAAATTTTCGCTTTCGCTGATGGTTGCTGTGTCTACATCAGGGTTGACAAAAATGAAATACTCGTTTACCCTATCGATTTTCTGCAATTCCTTGATCATTTGCACCGCCACGATGTCCATCCCGTGTTTTTTCTTTCTGAAGATCCTTTGTGCCTCGATGCCTATTCTCATTTTGAATCTTTCGTTTTCTTGGTTTCTTCCTCGATTGTTCCATGAGGGGTGTGGATAAATGTTTCGTTGGCTCCCTTAAGTTTGAAAATAACAGAGACAAATGACAAAATCCCTTTGGGAAGAAGTGTCAAAGCGCTGAGCAAATCTTTGTTGAAGTACGACCCGGGTACGGCGATCAGGATAGAAAGATAACCCATGACCATGATCAGGAGCCAAAGGAAAGGCTGTGGAGCGGCTCCGGGGATCAGGGAGATTCCCAAAGCAACCGGCAGCAGCCCGATGAGCATGACCCGCGGCACGATGGCCATTTGGATCACTTTGTCAAAGTAATCCAAATTTCCATTTTTGAACAATTCATAAAATCCATTGAAAAAATGTTTCTTCAAATATTTGATTTGGGCGGATAGCCATCTTTTTCTTTGTTTTTCAAAAACCTCTGCTTTCTGCACTTTTTCATCGTACACGATGGCCGATTCACAATAGTCTACCAAGATCCTATTTCTCAGAAGGTAAAGTTCCATTTCTTTGTCGAAACCACCGACGGCAGTCAGTTCCCGCATGACCGTATTGTATAATTTGAATTCCAAACCCATCGCAGAACCGATGATCGCAGAACTCAATCCCATTACCCGATGTCCCTTTCTGAAAATATGGTTGTTGATGGCTTCCGATATGGCATCAAGGATGGCCATTGGCGTATTCTTGTTTTTGGCAGTCCGCTGCCCCTGGACGACGGCATGGCCTTGCGAAAATGCCTCATTCATCCGATACAGGTAATCTGAAGCGGCCACGTTGTCGGCATCAAAAACCAAGGCATAGTCAAATACTTCCTTGGTTTGGTCCAAGGCGACATTGAGGGCTTTTGCCTTGGTGCTTTTTTCGAAGGAAACCTCCACCACCTGCAAGGGCATTGCCCTGAGTTTTATGAGAGTGGAAGGTTGCAGGGAGTCGGCGATGATGACTACATGAACCAATTCTTTAGGGTAGTCCAACGCCAACGCATTCATGGCGGTATCCAAGATTACACCATCCTCTTTGTAGCTGGGAATATACAGGACGAACCTCTTGAGGGGCAGCTTTTGGGGGTATTTTTTTTCCTTGTAAAATTTACCTGCCAAAGAAAATATCAGGAGATACACCACTTGAAGCAGTAGGAAGATAAAGACCGCCATACCGAATAGCGCAGTGAAAATTTGCCAGATTTCATTCATATCACTTTTGTTTTCAGAGAGGAGTATTGATGTTTTTAAGGAATTTGGCAGGGACTCCGCCGACAACTGTATAGGGTGCGACGTCCTTGGTGACGACTGATCCTGAGGCGACGACGGCACCTTTGCCTATGGTGACACCTTTCATGATGATGCACCTCATGGCGATCCATACATGGTCTTCAATGGTTATACCCTTCTTTATTTCGGAAGCATCCTGGTCTCCGATGGCGTGGAAATCATTGTCCATAATTATGGTATAAGGTCCGATATCTACATTGTGGCCGATGGTGATGGAGGTACTGGCGGAGATATGGACACCATTGATGAAAGTGTCTTTCCCGATGGTCAAAGAAGCATTTTTTTTGACAAAAATCTTGCATCTGTCAAATTTTGACCAAAATTTAACACCATCTGCAATTTCCACATTTCCATAGATTTCCACTTTGGGCCTGTTTTTAGTCAAAACCATGGAACCCAACTTTTTGGCGTTTCGAAAATACCATTTTGCCATCAACAGCTCCACGAATCCGCCAATGAGAAGGCTGAGCAAGGCAAGTGGGTGGCTGGGAAGTCCTTCTTCTTCGAGGGCTTTCTTTTTCTTGCCAAGGATGCTTGAAATTTTTGAAACCATGATTTTTAAGTAAATATTTTAATTTCTTGTCTTGTTGCGTTCTTGATCGAATAGCTTCCATCTCCATTAGCGACCAGTTGAGGCTGGGCAGAAACATTGCTGTTCTTGAGGTTCCACAGGCATGCTGACCAAAAAGCCTTAAGGTGGTCAAATTCCCCTTTGAGGGAAAAGGCCAGGACTGCCTTGGGAAAAGAAAGGATCCCAAAGGAAATCAGGCTGATGGTACGTTTCCAGCCTTTTCTGTTTCTTCTTGTGAAGATCAATCGGCCTCGGTGGAGGTAATAGGTTTTTATCGGGCTTTTTTTTCCTATGGACATGGATTCCTTATGATATACCGTGGAATTGCCGACAAAATATATTTTGTATCCCTTTGCCTTGATCCTTTCAATCCAATCATGTTCTTCGTAGTAAAGGAAATAGAGATCTGGCATCAATCCCACATCAAGAATAACCTCCCTTGGAACCATCATCGCCGACCCATGAACCAACTCCGTTTCGATGGTGTCATCGCATTGTCCAAGATCCAGCTCTTGGCCACCCCTGGCGAATCCCCTGATTGTAAATTCACTGATGCCGCTTGATCCGCCCCATTGAATGGTATTGTCTCTATCGAAGTACTTGATCTTGGGGGAACAAGCGCCAATGGAACTGTTGTTTTCGAACAGATCCACTAAGGGTTGTAGAAAATCAGGATCTACGATGGTGTCGTTGTTGAGAAAAAGCAAATATTTTCCTTTTGCAACTGCGATCCCCGAATTGTTGCCGGCCGCAAAGCCAAGGTTTCTGTTATTCTTGATGACTTTTGTCCCTGGGTACTTGGTCATTATTTCTTTTTCCGGATCAATCGTTGATCCATTGTCTACCACGATGATTTCAAACGGGCCATAATTTATTTTGAATATTGACTCCAAAAATGCCAAAGTACAGCTCAACTGATTAAAATTTACACTTATTATACTGACAAGTGGTCGATTCAGCGAATTTTTCATTTGAAACTCAATTAATTTTTGAATAGAAGATGGCTCAGACTGGTTGTTTTTGTGTCTATCTTCAAAATATACAGGCCATTTGGGAATTGGCGGAGGTCCAAAATTCTATCTAAGCTGTATTCATCCTGAAATTTTTCCTGAAATAAAATAACACCATTGGTATTGATCAATGCGATGGTACCTGCGTTTTCCCGAATGTTTAGGTACTTCATGTTCAGGTAATCCGTGGAGGGATTGGGATAGATTTTTAAGCTTCCGAAAGCATTGTTCAGCTTGTAAATTTCTTGGTATTCAAAGGCTCCCATATCCATTTTTCCGTTTTTTGGTCGGGGAAGCTGATCATGGTCGAAGTTCAAATCAAATCCCGCAATCGGCAGTCCCGAGTTGATCAGCGGAGAACGGAAGTTTTGTCTAAAATCATAATTTTCGGAGGATTCGAAAAAGAGCGAATCAATGGCATTGCTGAATAGATTTGCTCTTGAATATTCGGTGGGAAAAGACTTGTTCAGGTCGATGAATGCCCGGTTGGCCACGATGGGGAAAACCCCTGGATTTACAATCACATTGTTTTGTATAATGGTTTTGTTTCCTAGAGCATCAGGAGAATTGATCCCGCTTGTCTTGGGAGCGATTAGGGTATTGTTGAAGATGCGGATATCGAAAACACTTTCACCGGTAATGTTTTTGACGTAAATCCCATGTTTCGGGAAATTCTGTGGGGAGGATTCCGGAAAGAGTTGGCTGCCCGGATTCACGATCACATTGTTATAGATGACATTGCCGGAGTTTCCGAATACCTCAATGCCTGAACCCATCCCGTCCGCGATGAAATTGTTGAAGACCTCACAAACACTGCCCCCACCGATCAGGATCCCACTCATTTGCCCGAAGGACATTTCTTGGCTGTCTAGGGTTACCCGATTGTTGAAAATCTGGCAATTTGATGGTGTAGAGCTCACTTGAATGGCATCTTTACCGATGTTGTTCAGGACATTGTCATGGATTTTGACATCCTGCATAAGGTGTTCCAATACAGGTTTGCTTCCACCATCACAATCCCAGGTACGACCATGGTAGAAGGAGCTGCCGATATACATCCCTTCGTCCCCAATGGCATCAAAAACACAGTTGCTGATGATAAGGCCTTCAAAAATAAAATTTTCCCTCAAGAATGAATCGTTTTGACAGTTTGAATCTGATTTTGCCATAATTCCAGACTTGGCGATATTGTATAAACCGATGCCTGAAATCTCGATTTGACTGGTTCCGTCCTCCAGTGATATCCCGTTCCCGTTGGAGACATCCCGAATGGAAATTCCTTTTTCATTGGGCGCATTTTGGTTGGAATTTTCCCCTATTATCTTTAGGTACTTCGAATTTCTTACCGCTATGCCATAATTGATTCCTTCTGAAAGAACAACAGGTCCCCCTTTATTCACGATCACAATGGGTGAATTTTTATCGCCCCTTAGATTCCTGATCAAAATTTGGGAATAGGTACCCGCCATCAAGATGATGCTGTCTCCGGGAGCAATGTCCTGAAAAGAAATAGGATCAATGACCAGGATTTTATTTGTTGAGGGGTTGACAAAAAACACTTTTTGAGCTTTGGTTTTTCCCGAACAAAAGCACGCCAAAACCACCGTAAATAACAATGGATTGAAAATGTTTTTGTAAAAATAAAGCATGTCAGGAATGTTAAAACAGATCTTTTGTGTTGAAAAGGTGTCAAGAAGAATGGCTGGCTTTGGTTTGGTCTTGCGGTTCATCCGGTTTGGTATCCCAGAGATACGCTTTCCATATCAAAGGAATTGAGATAAAACAGATGATATTGGAAGGATATTGCCCAATGATGGAATTGCCGTAGCTGGCCAGTACGATTCCCGTTAAACCTGCAAGAAGGGCCCCCATGGTATTTCTCAAACCAGGGTCGTCTATGTTGAATATCTTGAAAAAGCCAAGACCTAAAATGATCAAAATACCCGCTACATGGATGATGAGTCCAACGATTCCTGTTTCGGCCCAAATCCTCACATACCAGCTGTCTGTTGGCGTGTTTGCCAACAAGGTGTCGGGACTGAATCTCAATCCAAAATATCCGGCCGAGCCAATACCTCCCCCGAAGGGTTTGTCGGCCAAGTATTTGGCGAATATCTTCTGATTGTCCTTTCTTACATTTAATGAGGCATCCTCAGGGTCCAACGCACTCCTTAATCTTTGGATATCATAGTTTCCCTGTCCAATATAGGTGTACTTGAGCACGCCAAAAGCGGAAGCAGCGACAATAGCCCCAAGGATCAAAACCTTAAAGTTTTTGTTTACCAAAAGATAAACAAAGCCACCTCCCGCAGGTACGATCAGAGCTCCTCTGGTCCCAGAGATCAACATGCCATACAGGCAAAGAAGTCCACCCAAACCAAAGAGTATTTTTTTTGTTTTGGACCCGGGACCGATTGCAATGATTGCAAATACCAATGCTGCCTGAGCCATCGAAGCACCAAATTGGCCAGCGTCGGAAAAAAAAGAAAACACCCGCAATTTCCCATGCAGAATATGGGTGGAGGCGTTCCCTGCAGCAAGCCACGCATTTTCAGCGCCATCCAATCCTATCATTTTTTGTTTCAGCCCCCATAGGACGGCAAGGACAGACCAAGCCAACCAGGTGTAGAGAAATATTTCAAGATGCTTTTTGTCTTTGAGATAAATCAGGCAGATGATGATGATAAACAGAAAGTTGAAGGAGGTGCCCCTGACAGCATAGAACCAAGCAGTCAAGCTTACTGCCTGTGGATTCAGAACCTGGAGGGTCGTATAAACAAACCAAACAAAGAATACATAAAATGGGGCGGAGTTCAAGGATTGTCTTCCTGAAGGATCGCTTTTGACAAGTGAAAGAAAAACACTGACGAAAATAACGGCATCCAAGAGAAGCCCAAAAGGGATCGGAATGTATCTAGACAAGCCATTTCCTACAAAAGCCAAGTTGAATGCCAAAAATAGACCGAAAAGTGGGTATTGGAAAATGAAATACATCACAATCAACAAGGGAATGATGATGAAGATCAATCCAATTCCAATGAATTGCGCCTTGGCGACCAGCAAGCCAAAAACAATGGCCAAGGATCCCCAAAGTAAATATTCAAGGATGGCCTTGCTGTTTTGCGATATGTTTTTTGGTAAGGCCAGTTGCTTAATCGGTAAACTGCCTGAGAATGGAAATCAACTCGCTTGCTTTTTTCTGCCAAGAATTTTCTGCTGCAAAAGCCTGCCTTTTTTCGATCAAGGCTGGGCTATCTTTTTCCAGTAATTCCTCAATGGCTGCAACAAAAGTATCTGGTCTGTCGGCAATCTTCACCAAGTCCACAAATTCAGGCAGGTCAGAAAACGAAGTCATGATGACAGGCAAGCCTATTGCCAGGTATTCATTGATCTTAAGGGGGTAAATGGAAATGGTGAATTTGTTCTTTACGTATGGGATGATGGCAATATCCAGTGTTTGCATAATGCCAGGCACCTCCGTAATGGCGACTGCAGGTTTGAACATCACATTGGGGAAGCCTTCGAGTTGCTCGACGACAGTCTGATCCAATACCCTGCCGACCATTAAAAAATGGCAATTGGGCATTTTTTCCACTACTGATTTGATCAAAGTGGTATCAAAACGATCATCAATGGTACCCACATAACCTATTGTTTTTGGACTGTTTGAGGTGAGCTCTTTCTTTACAAACGGCGCGAAAACTTTTATGTCCACTCCGTTTTTGACGACTTTATTGATCTTGGTTTCAAGTCCTTTGATCTTGGCGAGATGATCGGAAGTGAAAACGCAGGCATCCACCTCTTCCATCAGTTTGCGCTCCATTTTTCCCCCATGTTTTTTGAGCCAAGGAGCAGCACTTATTTCATCATAACAGTAATAGAGATGGGGGACATTGGGAAAAAATTCCTTGATCCCCACACTTGTGAAGGGATTGAATGCGGTGATGATGGCATCCGGATAGGAATTCTGGCCTTTCATGGTTTTGAGAACGCTACGCAAGATGATCCGATAATTGATTTTGTTCAATCGTTCAAATGTTTGGTCGTTGTTTGCCCAAAAAGAAGGAATGATCGGTGGAGCTGTGAAAATATTGACCTTGTCCTCTTTTGTTCCGTTGTCAAAGGACTCGATTCGATTTTCAATCCCCATTATTTTTTTCCAAGGGATCATGCTATTGGGTTTTCGCATTCCTGTCAAGACGTCCTTGACCGTGAATGGATAATCCACAAACCATACATCGTATTCCGATGAAATGCCCTTCATCAATTCCACGGTTGACTTGAGGTAATCGCCTTTCCAAGGGGTCATTGAAATACAAAGTATCGTTTTTTTCATACTTATTTATTTAGGGTGATAAGGCCTTTTACCCAAACCCGCAACTTTCCTCTATTCTTTGGGACTTCAGAAATTACCTCTTCCATATAATTGACATTCATGTCTGTACCCACGGCATAAATTTCTGACTTGGGAAAAGTTTCCTTGATGAAATCCAAGGCTGCTTTGTCATGAAAACCCCAAGCCTGATCAGCATTGACCATTAAGATAACGATGGAAGGTACAATGGAGGAAAACGTATTCAGCACGGCATTTTCAAACTCTGGTATCCGTACAATGACGCCATCCTGTTCTTTCAGGTTTTGCTTCAGCTCTTGGATGACTTGATTTCCTATGGGGTCATATTTGCGGGCAAAGATTTTAGATTCTTCGTTCTCAGTGAGCTCAGGTGTGTCATTTGACTCGGTGAAATAATAATAAATCACTTTGTCAGTTAATTTTTGGAGTGCCTTGGAAACAAAAAGTCCCGCCTCATTCATATTGTCCTGGGTACGGGTGCTGGTGAGGAAGATAAGGTTCTTGGCCTCGGTATTTCTTTTGTTTAGGGCGATGTTGAGGTTGTTGGAAAGCAGGTTGAGGAGTTTTTGTTGGAGGTCTTCCTGTAGGATTTTTTTGTTTTGGATCGGTGAAGAAATGACTCCCAGAAGTTTTAGATTGGTCGCTTCCTGAATGGAAGAAGGCGTTTTGATTTTTCTGTCCATGATTTCAAGTCCTACGATCGTGCCGACCACAAAGAGAAGGGATACCATAAAACCTGCGATGAGGACCATCGCCATTTTGGATCCTTTGGGGTTTAAAGGATAGAAGGGGCGGTCCAAAAGGCTCAGGTTTCCGAAGAGTTCTGAATTGCTTTTGTGAATTTTGGCTTGGTTGAGTCCATGCAGGATGCTCAGGTATTCTTGTTCGGCAATTTGGATTTCCCGTGCCATTTTGCTCAGGTTGAAGCCCACGGGGGCAAATTCACTGAAAAGGTCGATGAAATAGAGCCTTTGGGTGAGGAGTACCTCGAGTTTTGCTTTGTTTTTGTCTATTTCCAATACGTATTTCAAATATTCGGACAGGACTGTCAGTCGGGGAAGAATCTCTTTAGAGTAGCTTCTGGAGTAATACTCGTCTGCAGTATTGATCATTCCTGCCCTCATGTTGTCCTGGACTTGCTGCAGGGAATCCAAGGTTTTGATGTTTTTTGGACTGGATTCGCGCAGGGAAATAGTCGTGATGGCGGTGGTCAATTGCGCAATTTCCTTCATTTGCCGCATGATGCCTTCTCCATTGAGGTATTTGGCGGCCGTCTCATCCATGGAAACGGAGATTTCCGCCAAGGCTTTGGTGGAGGATTCTAGCTCCATTTTAACTTTGTAGATATCTTTCTCCAATTCCTCCTTGCCCTCGGAGATGAATTTTGTCTGCTCTTCGTAGTTGATGATTTGATTTTCCTGGGAGTAGTTTTTGAGGGTTTCTTCGGCATTGTTGAGCCGCATCTTTGCTTTTTCCAATTCGGCGATAAAATATTCGATAATCCCACCTGCTTCGAAATTACGGGTTGAGCTATATTTTACCTTGAAGATATCGGCCAAGAGCGAAAGGGTGGACAAACAAACACCCGGATCATTGGAACGGTAGATGATTTCCAACATGTCACTGTTTCCTTTTCTGGAAAAAGTCATGTTCGCCTTGATGGCGTCGATGTTGTAAAAGGTTTTGGATTTCTGGAGTAAAACTTTGAGGTCGTTTGGCTCCTGGTTATAATAGTCAATCCTGATTTTTTCCTCAATCGTTTTTATCTCCTTTGTTTTGGTCAATTCAGCGACTACGGCGGGAGATAAATGTTCCTCTCTGAGTTTATTGAAATTTTCTTTGGAAATGATGTAGGGATCTGGACTGTCCAATGACAGGTGAAGTGCCAGCAAGCTGATGGCAACATCTTCCAGGGTTTCCCTGGATTGAAGAATGGTGGTCAGGTTATCGAAAGCATTGTTTACCGCAAAATAATCCACCCGGCTATTGGACATACTCGAAAGATTCGTCCCAGAGGCAATCCCGGTGTTGAAGATCATTCCGGATTGGTATTCCTTTGGATTGTTTCTATTGAGTAGAAATGCCAATACGGCTACTGTCAGTGGGAAAAAGACGATGATGAATTTTTTTCTGACTAATAATTTGATGATCCTGATTAAATTCACAGCTATTGATTTTTTAATAAGTTGTGAGGAGCCAAGCCGGCCAGCGCCGCGAGATTGTGGTACCTTTCGAGAAATTCAAATTTGGCATCCGAGTAGTAAGATCTGGATTGGGCCAATACGTCCGTCAGACGGGACAGTTCCCCAATAGGGATGATTCCATCTTTAAATTCCTTTTCGGCAATGATGTAATTTGTTTTCAACGCTTCCTGTCCCTCACTTCGGATTTTCAAAAGTTCGTAGGCGCCGAGCAGTTTGAAATATTCCAAAGTTACGAGCCGTCTCAGTTCAAACTCCATTTCATTCTTCTGGAATACGACGGCCTTTTTTTCTTCTTCAAATAGCTTGATCCTTGATTTTCTTCCCATGAATTCAAACAAGGGTACATTCACTTGCAAGCCTGCCCTGTAGCCGTTTACGAGTGAAGTCGAGGCCGCACCGCCAGGATTGAAACTGTCCCCTGTGATGATCCTTTGGTCACCAGCAGAATAATTTGCAAATCCGAAAACATTGTTTTGCCAAAGTCTTTTGGTGAGCTCCACTTGGTACTCTGCTTTTTCTATCAGTGCATCCTGATAATCCAATTTGGGGCTGAAATCCAACGTTTTGCTGATGATTTCTTCCAATGGGAGGAGTTGATCTTCCAGATTTTTGCCAAGATCCAATTGTTCAATCCCCTGTCCCATCCCTTTGAAGGAGACCATCAACAAGAATTGAAGTATCATAATAATGTATATGAAATTCGTTTTTCGCATATATTATCTTAGGTGATTGATGTTTTTATCATTTGGGATTTGGGTGAAGTCCGATGAATTGATATTACTTTATTATATTTATTTCCAAAATTACTCCATTTATACAAAATATATGGAAGGCATCACAATTAATATAGGGTATTACTTAGGTTTTCTCTCATCTTCGGCCTTTTTTTGGTGCTTGAAATGATGTTTGGTTTGTTAAATTAGGTAATATTTGATTCAAAAGGATAAATAAATTTTAGAATAAGAAGAGGATGGTAGAAATTTTATTTTGGATTGGTGTGGCGATTGTATTTTATACTTTCATAGGGTATGGAATTTTTTTATATATACTGCTTAAATTTAAAAACAACAAGGAGGGGATGATGCATTTGTTTTCAGACACCTACCATCCCGAGGTGACACTTGTGATCCCTTGTTTCAATGAAAGTGATATCTTGGATGAAAAAATCCAAAACTGTTTGGATTTGATTTATGCTCCGGAACTCTTGGAGATCATCTTTATTACAGATGGGTCGACAGACAACTTTAGGGAGGTGATTGGCCGGTATCCAAGGGTAAAGCTGCTGCATGACGATGCCCGAAAGGGTAAAACCGCAGCAGAAAACAGGGCAATGACGTTTGTGAAATCACCGATTGTCATTTTTTCAGACGCCAATACCATGTTGAATAAGGAAGCTGTAAAGAATATCGTCAGGCATTTTGAAAATGAAAAAGTAGGATGTGTTTCAGGTGAGAAAAAAGTCCTGACCGAAGAAAGGGATGGGGCGAGTTCGGCAGGGGAGGGACTTTATTGGAAGTATGAATCCTTCCTCAAAAAAATGGATTCTGATTTTCACAGTGCGGTTGGCGCGGCAGGCGAACTGGTGGCCTTCAGGTGTTCAGAATATGAGGATTTGCCGGAAGATACTATTTTGGATGATTTTATGCAGTCACTGCTGATCGCATCAAAAGGGTTTAAAATAGTCTATGAGCCTGAGGCTTACGCATTGGAAAAAGGCTCGGCTTCCATCAAGGAAGAGTACAAAAGGAAAAAGCGGATCAGCAGTGGCGGTTGGCAATCCGTACAAAGACTCTGGGATAAAATCACTTTATCCAAGGATCCCAAACTTTATTTTCAATACATTTCCCATCGTGTACTAAGATGGACAGTAACCCCATTCTTGTTGATTCTGTTGTTTATACTCAATATTTTCCTCTTGGATTCAGGTTTGTTCTATCAACTTTTTATGCTGGGTCAGGTCGTTTTTTATCTTATGGCGCTGATTGGATGGTATTATGAAAACAAGCAGATAAAAGTCAAACTGTTTTTTGTGCCTTTTTACTTCACTTTCATGAATTATTCGGCGATTACTGGTTTTTTGCTTTACATGAAGGGAAATCAATCAGGTGTTTGGGAGAAGGCCGCCAGAAAAGCATGAGACACCAGGCTTCCTCAGGCTTGTCCTTTAGGACTAAAAAAACCCATCCTGAGCGAATCAGGATGGGTTTTTTTATTATTTTTTTTTTAAAATTCGGACATCCATCCATCAGACATTCTCCTTTTGAAACAGGGCAGGGATGGTCATCAACATGATCTTTATGTCCATCCAGAAGCCAAATTTTTCAGAATATTCGTTGTCCAATTGCATGCGTTCTTCTTCAGACATTGGGCCTCCCTTGCCTCTTTTGGTGACTTGCCACAAGCCAGTGATCCCTGCAGGCGCCATGAATCGCATCGAAAACTGATCCGTGGTCAATTTTTCGGCTTCATAGATCGGCAATGGACGGTTGCCCACGATCGACATGTCTCCCTTGAATACATTGAACAACTGAGGCAATTCATCCAAGCTGGAATTCCTAAGAAATTTTCCCAAGCCTGTGATTCGAGGATCATCGGTCAACTTAAAAAAGGCCGCGCCCGTATTTTTCTTGCTGTTGAGGTGCAAAATCTCGCAAACCTGTTGTCCCATCTCATTGAACAAGGGGCTTTCGCAGGATTGGTTGTATTTAGTACAGGTTTCACATTTTTTGAATTGAAAGCCATCCTGTGCATTGTCCGTCACCGATTCCGGGACTGTTTCTTTTTCTTGGTTGTTTGCGTATTGATTCAAATGGCTGAGTTCCTTGAGTTTTTTGTCCGCATCGGGCACCATGGACCTGAATTTATAGAACTCGATGATTTCCCAGCCGGTACCCACTCTTTTGGATTTGTAAAAAATAGCTCCTTTTGATTCCAGCCTGATCATGATTGCAATCAGGACCATGATCGGGGAGATCAGCAGTAGGATACTCCCAGAGACCAGTACATCAAAGGATCTTTTCCAGAAGGGTGTTCTGTAATTGACCGTCAAAATTTTTTCTTTATTGAGATTTTCCATAAATCCTCTCATGGGAGGATTCTCCAGAAGATTTTGGATTTCGTCGAGGATTTCCAGCTCTTGCATTTGGCTGGTAGAAAACAAACCACTTATACTCTCTTTGATGGCTGTTTTTTTGTCAGCAAAATCAAAATGATCTGAAATAATGCAGATCTGAAAGTTATTTCGAATTGCGTAAGGTTTGATTTTTTTGATGTTGTCTACGAAGCTTGGGTTTTTCAGATCTCCAAACAAAAAAACTGCATCCATTGAGGTGGAACCTTTTACTTCATTGATGAATGAAAAGATGTCCTCCTGGATCCTAAGGTCAAATCCTTTTTCCAAGATCTCCTTTGATTTGACGTTTAGGGCATATCCGGGTTTGATAAATACCAATTTCTTTTTCATGTCAAGTCAAATTTGTATCTGCTGAAGAAACGGTCTATCCTGACATTCAATTCTTGTGGATTGAAAGGTTTCATCAGGAAATCGTCCGCTCCGCATTTAAAAGCATCAATCCTTGAATTGACGCTTTCCTCTCCCGACAAAACGATCAAAGGTACTTTTTCAAAATAATTGAATTTCCTTACTTCTTTGATAAACTCGATACCGTTCATTTCTGGCATGTTCAGGTCCAATACCACCACATCAGGGATATTTCCCTCCATGATCCAACTGAGCGCTTCTACTCCATTGAGCTTTAGGACGACTTCAAAATTTTCATCAAGCTTGTTTTTTAGCAAAAGACCCATGACAGGTTGATCATCTATCAGCAATAGATTCTTTTTTGATTTTTTGGTTGGCATTTTCAGTAGGGATTTTTTTGATTTCAACAACCGAAACTAAGTATTATTCAATTATAAATAATTATTACAATAAATAAATATATTTTAGTAGAATTTCGGTGTTGAATATTTTTATTTTATAATGCATTAACCTATATAGATGCGCATTTTTTTACGGTGTAAAATAAGCATTTAAATTAATTTTTTTCGGAATTAATGCTTGTAGTAAATTGAAAGTTGATTGGATATATAATTTCATGTTTATTTAAGATCAGTTCTTAAAGAAGGCATTATAACTCTGACAATTCTTTTTCGATCACCTTTTTGAGGTGGATCCATTCAGCAGCGATGTTTTCAAAATACTCTTCCAACTCACCGATGTCTCCATCGGCTTTTTCCTCGATGATTCTTGACCATTTGTACAGTTCCAGAAAGGAAATGGATTGTGATGACCCTTTTATGCCATGGCTGTCTGCTTTGATTCCACTTCTGTTTTGATGTTTTATGTTTTGGCGCAAGCTTTCTATTTGGATTTCAAATTCCAGGGATGCTTCCAAGAGTTGCTTGTAAAGAGGTAAATTGTGGTCTATAAGATCCAACAGGTCTTGCTTGCGAAAACTTTTTTCTACTTCAAAGACTACTTTCATAACTTTATGTTCGATTTCCTTTATATTTTTCCCTAAGTACTTTTCCAGTACCAACACCAAAGCTTCAGGTTCAATCGGTTTGGATAGGAAATCATCCACACCTGCATCAAAGCATTTGGTCTGTTCCTCTTTCAAGGCACCCGCGGTCAAGGCAATGATTGGGGTATGGTAGCCTTTTTCATGCTCAAATTCCCTTATCTCCCGGGTTGCAGATAGGCCATCGAGTACAGGCATCTGCACATCCATAAAAATAAGGTCAACTTGGTTTTGTGTGAAGGCCTCCACTGCAAGTCTTCCGTTTTTACATGGGATTATTTTCACATTGGGGAGATGGTTGGTGACCAACGTTTGGATCAGGAGCATGTTCATGCTGATGTCTTCCGCGATCAAGACGGTCAATTCCCCATCATTGATGCTTTTGTTTTCCGATTCTGGATAGTGGAATACTACGCTTGAGGGCAGTTCTTTATTGATGTTGGTGATGAATTTAAACAATTCATCCGCTTTGACGGGTTTTGTGAGATTGCACCGAACGCCTAGATTCTTACATTCCTCCTTGATTTTGAGATCATCGATGGAGCTGTGGAGCAAAAAGACAGGGAACAATTCAGGGGTCAATTTTAATTTTTCGCGGATCAATCTAATCGTAGTCAAACCATCCATAAAAGGCATGTGGTAATCCACGATGGCCAAATCGAAATCATGGGACTTTTCCAATAGTTTCAGTGCAGACAAACCATTGTCGCAACCCACGTATTCAATCCCCCAATAGGCAAAATTATGCTCGAGGATAAGTCGGTTTTTGTCATTGTCATCGATGACCAAGACCTTTTTAATAGGGATTTTCTCCTGATTTGATCTAGGCTCTTCCTCTTTGAATTTGGTGATGATCGAAAAACTAAATGTAGATCCCACACCTGTCTCGCTTTCTATTTCTATCTGGCTCCCCATTTTTTCGGCCAGTAGTTTGGAAATGGTTAGGCCTAAGCCCGTCCCTCCAAATCGTCTTGTCGTGGAGCTGTCCGCTTGGGAAAAGGCCTTGAACAATCTTCGTTTTTGGGAATCTGAAATACCGATCCCAGTATCCCTAACCGAAAAGCCGAAGCTTCCGTGGAATGCATCAATCTTCTGGAAATCGACTTTGATTTCCACCTCACCATCAGAGGTGAACTTGACGGCATTGCTCAACAGATTGATGAGGATTTGCTTCAACCTGAAAGGATCCACTTCTCCAAATTTTGGCATTGTGGGGGAAATGTTCAATAGCAATTCCAAGCCTTTTTGAGCAGAATGGTATTTGATGATGTCCGCACTCTGTGAGACCAGATCATAAATGTCCGTATGGACAATTTCGAGTTCTAATTTACCGGCTTCGATTTTTGATAGGTCCAGCACATCATTGATGATATTCAAGAGTGCTTTACCGGAGGTATTTGCATTGTCGGCATATTGTTTTTGGACAGGTGAAAGTGGGGTTTTGAGCAATAAATCCGTGAAGCCAATCACCCCATTGAGCGGAGTCCGGATTTCGTGGCTCATGTTGGCAAGAAATTCCGATTTGGACTTGTTGGCGGTATCTGCGTTTTCCTTTTCCTGAATCAGGTTTTTTTCGAGTTGAGACTTCAGCTTAAGATTGGCGAGAATCTGGGCAAAAACCATCAACAATGATTTTTCGACCTCAAAATTCAATTTTTTCTTTAAGACAAAATCAAAACCCACGAATCCAAGACATGCCGTCTTGTCCATGATGGGGATGGTAATGAGGCTCTTGATATTCTGAGGTTCCAAAATCTGCCTGACGCTATCATTTTCGGGAAGTGCCTCAACGTCCGGTATGAAAGTGAATTCATTGTTAATATGGCTGTTCACCCAATCCCCCATGTTTTCCAAGGGGATTTCCTGCAAGTTTTCTATTTCGGGAGCGATACCCGCTGCACACCATTCGTAGGTGTTTTTACAAGTTCGACTTTCCCAATCATAATCAAAAACATAAACCCTGTCGGCTTCGACAAAGGTTGCCAGCTTTTGAAGGGAGTCATTTACTCCAGTGTCAATTTGTGATAAATCGATGTTGATATAGTGGGCAGCCATATCGATCAGGATTTTTTGAAGGTCGGTTTGTTTTTTTAGGGTCTCTTCAGCGTTCTTTTCCTGGGTGATATCCGATGTTTTTCCATCCAGTCTTACAGGCGTTCCATTTTTATCAAAAATGGTTTTTCCGGTATTTTTCACCCATTTGATGTTTCCATTTTTCGTTATTATCCTGTATTCCGCTTCGTAGGACTCTTTTGTTTCAAGATCCGAGTAGATTTGTGCGATTACAGATTTGTCTTCGGGATGTATTGATTTTTCCCACCATGAACTGTCATTCATCCATTCGTCGACAGAGATACCAAAGAGTCTTTCGGCTGAAGGAGTGACATAAAGCATTTCATAAGAGGGTAATTTTACTGCCCAAATCACATCTTCAATTCCATATAAGATCCCTTCAAGTTTTTGGGTGGTTTCCAAAAAAGCAATTGATTTTCTGTGGACTTCATCAATGTCCTGGAATGTCCCATAAACGCGGATACACTGCCCATCCCTAAATTCAGATTTGCCTAAAACCCTGACCCATTTTTCCTTTCTTTTTGAGGTGATGATCTGGGTTTCCAAATCAAAGCTTTCCCCATGCTCCTTACATTTTTTAAAGGCTTGTGAAATCAAAAGCCTACTAAGGCCTTTCTTGTAAAAGTTGATTCCCTTTTCAAAATCTGGAATAAAGGTTTCTGGAACTTCATGGATGGTCTTTGTCATGAGGGACCAATGAAGGTTTTCAGTCAAAAGATCCATCTCCCAAGCCCCTAACTTGGCTATTTGACCTGCTTGTTCAAGGGTTTCCTTGGTTTTTTCAAGTTCAATCTGGGTTTGTTTTCTATCGGTAATGTCGGTAAATCTACCGGTGATTTTTTTGATGATTTTCTCCCTGTCCATAATGGGTGAGGCCTTTTCTTTTAGCCATCTGGTTTCACCACCCATGACCACCCGGTATTCAAGGTCAAAGGCAATCCCTAACCTAATATTCCGATGGGCATTTTTGCAAAGCTCCTTGTCGTCATTATGGACAAAATGGTCTGTAAAATCTTTGCTTTCCTCAAAAAATTTGAGATCCACTCCGATTACTTTTTGACTGTTGGGGCTGAAATACTCGTATTTTTCCGTCAGGCAATTGTAGAGGTAAAATGCATCGCCGATGGTTTTGACGATCAGGCCAAGCCGTTCTTCCGTGATTTTTAGCGATTGTTCCGTCTTTGTTTTTTCTGTGATGTCCACACAGTTGGCAATAACCATCTGGGTCTGTCCGCCAAAGTCAGCCAGGCTATTTTGATAAGCCCAATACCTGTTGCTGCCGTCTTTGGCAATGATCCTCAGCACTCCCTTGTGCGTTCCTTTTTCGTAGATCTCTGAAAAGTAACTGTCCATGAAGGGCAGGTCATGGGGATTGATAAAATCCTGGAGCTTTTTACCCAAAACCGTATTCAGGTCATATCCCAAGGAAACGGTGGCTGCAGGGTTGATTTTGGTGATCGTTCCCTCTTGGTCGTGGACACAAACCAATCCCTGTGAATTTTCAAAGATATACTTGAAAAGCGTTTCTTCACTTTTTTTATTGGTGATATCAATGATGAGGCCATTCAAAACCCCTTCATTCGGGCTTTCACCTTTGGAGAAGCGTCCTTTTTCAAAGACCCACTTGATTTCTCCATGACTGTCTATTATCCTGTATTCCAGCTCCCAAGGCATATTTTGTTTGATGGCGTCGGTGATTTGGCGCCGTACTTTTTCCCTGTCTGGTGGTGAAATGATACTTTCAAAATTCCGGATATTGCTTTTTATAAAGTCAGAGGGTGGATAGCCGGTGAGCGTACTGATGCCCTCACTGACGAACGTGAAGGTGAAATCCTCATCGTAAAGACTGCTGTAGGTCGTTCCTGGAGTATTCTGGATCTGGGCATTTAATTTTTCCTTGCCAGCTTCCAATTCCAGATTTTTTTTCCGGAGTTCCAGCAGCGCCATCACTTGGTTGGCCAAGGCTTTCAGGTTGTTTTTTTGACTCTCGGTAAGCGACATTGAGTTTTGGTCGAGTACACACAAGGTTCCGATAGCAAAACCATCAGGAGTGACCAAAGGGTAACCTGCGTAGAATGTCAAATTGGGAAATCCCGTCACCAAAGGGTTTTCTTTGAACCTTTGGTCCAGCTTGGCATTGGGAATTTCAAAAAGGGCATCAGGCTGATGGATTGCATGGGCACAAAATGAAACATCCCTGCTGGTTTGTTTTTGGCTCAGTCCATGAGTCGATTTGAACCATTGCCGTTCTGAATCCACAAAACTGACCAGAGAAATTTCGGTTTCACAAATCTCTGAGGCCATCTTCGTCAAAAAATCAAAATCCACCTCCTCGAAGCTATCCAAAATGTGATAGGAGGCAAGTGCATTGAGCCTTTCTGTTTCATTACTAGGTATTTCCGGTAAGCCTATTTTTCTTTCCATTGTCACAACTCAAAATCGAATTCAAAATTTTTTGAATTTTGTCTAAAATCCAAAAAATAATTTTTAAAAATACAATTTCAACCCAATTAATTTATTTTTTGGCTCAATTAAAAAAAGAATATTTTGGAGTGCGGGATTTTAGGTCTTTGTGGGTTTTTTTACCGTGTTTATTAGGTCTCTTTGATTTTCAGGCAGATTAGTTCCTGGGGTAGGCCCATTGTCCACTTCAAGGAAGGGATGTTTTCAGTCCAGTTTTTGCATTTTGTCGCTTGGTCAAAATCTGGAATTCCACCATAAATGCAGGAGGGGCGACTCTTAAATTTTGGGTACCACAAAAATGGCTTGGCGCAGTCAAAAAAATCAATACAGTGAAATTTGGTCTCCCGATGATGGTCTCCTGATTATTGTTTTCTGGCGCATTATCTTTTCCTTTTTTTGTGCACCTGTATTTCAAAAACTTTGTCGAGAAGGGTGATACTACAATAGGCTTGGGTCCGTTTATTGTGGAATAAGTAGAGGTAAGGATATCCGATTTTTTTTTGAATTCACCCAAAAAAACCAATAGGATCCCTTATTTTCGCAAAAAATATAGCTTACCCTAAATTCACACATGCACTTGCTTTCTTTAAAATTACCCTTGTCGAGATTCCTCCTTATTTCTGTTTGCCTCCTTTCCTTTTATGCTTGCCAGACCAACCCTTCAGATAGCCAGAATGATGCGTCCATAGCCTATCAGGATTCCCTGCTCCAAGTTTTGGCGGCGGAAGAGGCCGATCGGCAGAAGATAAGCATACCTGCTTCTTTTACCCCGGAAAGTGCGCAGGCTTTGGGAAACCAGCTTGATTCCATCTTCAACTTTTTGCATCAAAAAAAGGGATTTAACGGGACTGTGCTTTTCACAAAGTACGATGAAGTCATCTTCAAGGGGGCTTTTGGCTATAAAGACCTTGCGAGAAAGCAACCCCTCAAAATGGAAACAGCCTTCCAACTGGCCTCTGTTTCCAAACAATTTACAGCCATGGCCATCATGATGCTGAAAGAGCGGGGAAAACTGGAATACGATGATGATATCCAGCAATTCATCCCCAATTTTCCTTACCCAGGCATTACGATCCGGCAATTGCTCACCCACAGGTCCGGTCTATCCAATTACACCTATTTCAGTGATAAATTCTGGCCCGACAGGACCATTCCCATCACCAACGAGGACGTCATCAACCTTTTTGCCCAACATCAGCCGGCAGCCTACTTTCAGCCCAACTTGAAATACGAGTACAGCAATACAGGGTATTTACTCCTTGCCTCGATCGTGGAAAGGGCTTCGGGGAGACCATTTGCCACTTTTCTTGAGGAGAATATATTTGGACCATTGGAAATGACCAACACATTTACCTTCAGGGAAGACCTTCCCTCAGAAAATGTTGCCATCGGCCACACCCGCAACAAACGAAAAAGATCGCCGGATTACCTTGATTTTGTACTTGGTGACAAGGGAATGTACTCCACTGTTGAGGATTTGTACAAATGGGACCAAGCCTTGTATTCCAATAAACTGGTGAAGTGGAATATTTTGGAGGAGGCCTTGACCGGTTTCGATCAGAGCGAAAAGAAGGGGAAGGAAGATTATGGATTTGGATGGCGGATAAAAACGCTAAAAAATGGTGACCCTGTATGGTACCACGGAGGCTTGTGGCATGGCTACAACACCTACCTCCTGCGCAATCCAAAAGACCACAGCACCATCATTATCCTGAGCAATGTGGCCAATGGCAGCTTGAAATTCTTGAGTGACCTTCAGGATTTTCTCTATCCCATCCTTCCCCCAACGGACACAGCTGAAAACAAGAATGGCAAAGAAGGGGAAATAGATGTTTTGAATAAAAGTTGACCTTTCTTATTCCCGAGGAATGGGAGCGGAGTCTTTCCCTCCCAGACCAGAACCAAATTTTCTTCATTCTTTATTGCCAATACTTTGAGTGTAGTAGTCCTTCTCCTAGTTGTTAAAACCCGACACAAAACGGGCTAAAATCCGATAGATGCATCCCTTCTCCTATTGGACTTGAAACAGCAAAAAACGAAGACCATTTTGAGAATAGGGAGTAGTACTGATATGGTGAATTCATAAACAGCAAACTACTGAAGATCGTCAAGCCATTTTAAGCTGGAGTTGAATTGGGATTGCATATCAGGGGCTAAAAGCCTAGGGTCGGAATTAATAGTTGGTGATTTATGGATTTTTTTTTTCATAAAAGATTTGCGGGAATTGTTTTTAAAAGTAACACTACCTGAACCAGTATTTTTTCAACCCGTTTTATGCATTTCGAATGCCATTCAATACTATATTTATCTGATAATTAGTCAGTTGATTTTTTTTTATTGACTTCACCAGGGCGGTATCAGGAATTGGTCTCCCAGTTGTCTGATTTTCTTTTGGTTTCCATATCCTAAGAAAGCCAAATGCATATTTCGGATTCAACCAATCAGGTGTTTTGAACAATCAATAAATAGAGAGGCATTCCAATCGTAATATTTACCGGGAAGGTAATGGCAAGGGCCATTGGTAAGAAAAGCCCCGGATTTGCTTTGGGAACAGATATTTTTAGGGCGGCGGGAACCGCAATGTAAGAGGCACTGGCAGCCAAAACGGCAAACATAAATCGATTGCTGATGTCTTCGGTGACAAAAGAACTTAAAATTGCAATGATGCCTCCATTGATCAATGGAACCAAGATTGCGAAAATAAGTGGAAATGACCCAAAGGAAAAGAATGCTTTAAGCTTTCTCCCACTCGTAATGCCCATATCCAACAAGAAAATAGCCAAAAAACCCTTAAATAAATCATTGGTGAATGGTTTGATTCCCTCCGCCTGCTCAGCATTGGCCATGAAGCCAATGATTAAACTTCCCAATATCAGTAATACACTGCCATTTGTAAAAGAGTGTCGGATAGCCGTTCGCTTTTTAATTTTCTCGTTTTCATCTTTATTGAAAACCGAGATAAGCACCAATCCCATGATTATTGCCGGGGACTCCATCAATGCCATGATGGCCACCATGTGCCCGTTGAGCGTCAAATGCTGCGCTTCAAGATAGGAAACAGCAGTTACAAAAGTAACGGCACTCACCGAGCCATAAGCCGCAGCGATAGCCCCTGCATCGAAGACACTCAATTTTTTTCTCAAAATAAAGAAAGTGTACAAGGGGATAAGCAAAGAAATGAAAATCCCAAACAAAATGGACCAGCCAATTTCTAAGGTAAATTCTTCATGGGACAATTCTTGACCACCTTTAAAACCGATGGCAAAAAGGAGATACAGTGAAATAAATTTCGAGGAATTTGCTGGTATTTCTAAATCGCTTTTTAAATATACGGCGATGACACCAAGCACAAAAAAAAGTAATGCAGGGTTGGTTAGGTTTTCGATCAGTAAGTTGTAATTCATGAATTTTGTTTTTGCGCTTGTTATTTTATATTTCCTTAAATAATCTCTTCTCTTTCGAGGTGATGAGTCCCTTTATTTCTATGGAAAACTCCTGAATATAATCTTTAAACAAGGTTGAATTCATGATTTCATCCACCTGATTTTTGATATTAAACTCCGCTAATTTCTGTTGTTGGTTGAATAAGGATTGGTCTTTGAAATCTGAAAAATAATACTCCACATACAATTCCTCAATTACTTTTTGGGAAGGAAAACCTATTGTTTTATTTCTCTTGATAATCCCATTTATAAATCTACATGAAGTGTCATTCACTATATAAATCCTTTTGATTTTTTCTCTATATATCAAATTTTTTACCTCTAACATATAGTCGAAATCCTGCTGCTGTACAATAGCCCCAGAATAGGTGATGAAGAAAATATTTTTCCCATATTTATTTTGCAAATATGATTCCATACCCGAAAAAGGGCAAATTATGAATAATTGATTGGCCATGATTTTTTTGTTTTGATAATCTGTATTGTTTTTTCTTGGCGATCATCTCAGATGACAATTTTTTTTCAGAGAATATTTTTTAGGGCTGATGTTTTTCTTGTCCTTTGGTTGGAGTCTTTTAGGAGAGGCAATCTAATTTGGGAAACCAGGTGATACGGTCCAAATACATGCATTTTCCGAAATTTTTTCTAAATTATAAATATTTTTCACAAGAAATTAATTGCTTTATACATTGGGTGTTTTTTGCGTAAAAGCAGTTTTATTATATAAATAATATTTTGTTTTTTTACATATTTTAAGACATCTTGATTCGCGATTTTCGTGTAAAAACAATTGTAGTATAAATTGAAATTGAGATAAACAATGGGTGCGATTTGTAATATTTTAATTTGATTATTTAATCATATAATTATTTAATTCATGGATATAAATTCAATAAATTATTCTTTATAATGATTTTTTAAAGGGTTTGTGAATTTTTAAATTTGACTTTGGGGCTATTTTAATAATAGCACCAAAGTCAAATTTAAATCTGCTATTTATTGTCCCTGTCCTAGCGAGAAGGCTACCTTACCATTGAAAGAATAAAGGTTTTCGGTTTTAATCGTGTCGATGTTTTCCTTCAGCGCATTGGTCAAGAGCGCGATGATAATTTCTTTGTTTATTTCCTGATTGTCTTTCGGCTTGAAGCGACATCTCCAGTGGTCCGTACAAAAAGTTTCTTTAAAACCCTGCGGCCACACTTTTATGCCTCTATTTGTAATCATTGACAATTCAAGTCCACTGGGGATTATCTTATTAAGATTTTCGGCCAATTCATTTGGGTCATATCCATTCCAGTGCACGAATATATCCACACCCATTAATTTCTTTTCAGCAGAGGGTTTGCGTTTGTATTTTGGAAGAATGAGTGCGGAATTGTTGGAATAGGTGACGGGTTTAAAAATGGTAGGTTTGTTTCCAAGATTGGCGATTACCGCTTTTGCAAATTCCCTTGTTCCTACCTTTGTTTTACTTTTTCCCGCTGTATAGATATCTGAAGTGTGTGTGCCTTGTTCCAGTGTGGCAAGCCATGCATTTTGGATTTTCTCTGCGACTTTGGTCTGACCAATATGGTTCAGCATCATGATCGCGCCCTGTAACAAGCCGGAAGGATTTGCAATATTCTTACCCCCGATATCAGGAGCAGTCCCATGGATGGCCTCAAACATCGCACATTCTTCGCCAATGTTTGCAGATCCTCCAAGACCCACAGAGCCGGTAATCTCGGCGGCTATATCTGAAATGATATCTCCATACAAATTGGGCATGACAAGCACATCAAATTCTTCCGGAGATCCAGCCACTTTGGCTGCACCAATATCCACAATCCAATGCTCGTTCTTGATTTCCGGGTATTCCTTGGCAATTTCATTGAACACTTGATGAAACAAACCATCTGTCTGTTTCATGATATTGTCCTTTGTAAAGCAGGTTACTTTCTTGCGATTTTGTTGCTTGGCATATTCAAAAGCATACCGAACGATTTTTTCACAACCAGGACGACTGATCAATTTCAAGCATTGGACAACCTCATCCGTTTGCTGGTGTTCAATCCCAGCATATAAATCCTCTTCATTTTCCCTCACGATGACAATATCCATTACAGGATGTTTTGTGTTTACAAAGGGATGCAAACTCATACAGGGTCTAACATTGGAATACAAGCCCAAAAATTTACGGGTAGTGACATTCAAACTTTTGTAACCACCACCCTGCGGGGTGGTAATAGGGGCTTTCAAAAATATTTTATTGCGCTGGATTACTTCCCATGATTCAGGTGCAATTCCTGAAGTATTTCCGGCCAAATAAACTTTTTCGCCCACTTCTATTTCTTCTGTTTCAATTTCGGCACCAGCCGCTAAAATAATCTCAAGTGTTGCGTCCATGATTTCTGGCCCTATTCCATCGCCTTTTGCTACTGTTATCTTGGTCATGTTAGATCGAGTTTGTTTTTTGACACCGCAAATTTGAACATTCAAAAGCATAATATTTTATTTATATTTGTAATGAAATACATAAACATAACTTATGAATTATACCCTTCATCAACTACAAGTATTCTTGAAAATTGTCCAAACGCAAAGCGTTACCAAGGCATCGGAAGAGTTGCATCTCACACAACCGGCTGTATCCATTCAGCTTAAAAAATTTCAAGAGCAGTTTGATATCCCACTTACAGAGTTGGTAGGCAGAAAAATTTACATCACCGATTTCGGAAGGGAAATTTCCGAAGCGGCAGAAAATATCATCAACCAAGTCTATGCCATCAATTATAAAACATTGGCCTATAAAGGGCAATTGACGGGAAGGTTAAAGATCTCCGTGGTGTCAACCGGGAAATACGTAATGCCTTATTTTCTTACTGATTTTATCCAGGAGCATTCTGGGATAGCCTTGTTGATGGATGTCACGAACAAGAACAAAGTCTTGGAAAGTTTGGAAAACAATGAGGTTGATTTTGCGCTCGTTTCCATTTTGCCAGCCACGCTGAACATCGAGAAACTTGATCTGCTTCAAAATAAATTGTACTTGGTGGGAAGTACAGCCATCAAAGCCAAGAAGGGGATTGGAACAAAAGAAATTTTTAAAGACCTGCCCTTGATCTTTAGGGAAAAAGGCTCGGGAACCAGACAAACTATGGAGAGTTTTTTTCAAAATAATTCCATATCGGTCTTGAAAAAAATGGAGCTGACTTCCAATGAAGCCGTCAAGCAAGCTTTAATGGCAGGGTTGGGATATTCCATTATGCCGCTGATAGGCATCAAGAATGAACTTCACAACCATGAACTTCAAATAATCCCCATAAAAGGTCTTCCGATTGTCACTACTTGGAGCCTGATCTGGCTGAAAGGCAAGAAGCATTCTCCTGTTTCGTCTTCATTTTTGGATTATTTAAGGAGAGAGAAAACTCAAATCGTTCAGGATAAATTCAGCTGGTATGAACAGTATTAGCGGCTTGGCTCTTTAACCGGTTTATGCATTACGGACGCAATTGAAGTTTGTAATTTACCGATAATGAATTGGGTAGAGACTATTTTTTACCTTACCCTATTGGTGTCAAGAATTTGGTTCCCAATAGTCTGATTTTCTGGAAGTTTCGATTCTATTTGGAAACGGAATGCATATTCTGGGTTTAGGGCCTGGATTTTGGCAAGGGAGCCAATAGGTTGATTTGGGAATTCCAACCTATGGAAAATTCCAAATTATCATTTCTATTTTGGGAGGATCTGGGGCAGTATCCTTCCAAAGAGGAAACTGGTTCAGGCAGAGAAGATCAAATACCCCTTGGGATTGGTTGACAGGGTAGGCGCTTTCAAAGCCAATTACCGCAACTCTCATAATTTCTGAATAGCGTTATATTCCGTCTTTTTCGAGGCATGAGGAGTTGGGTTTTTTTCTAAAAAATTGTGAATTATGATGCTGCTTGTCCGATCGAAAATCCACAGAACAAGAGTTTTGGATTGAACTTTGGCTTTTCCATTTGTAGGAAATAGAGATTGTATTTGTCATTTATGAAATCCATGGCGGAAAAAGTGTTTTTTCATGGGCCTTAATTTCCAGTCTGTTTTTACTCTATATTCGCAGAATTGTTCATTCTTGATTGCCTCCATGTTTTATTACAACCCAAAGGATTGGATTTTAGCCATCTTCAGAATCACAAAGTCAGAAACCATTATGACTTTGGCCCCCACCTTGATTTTTATTTCTTTGTACTCTTGGGGGATCGTGTATTTGGAGGTTTATTACCTCAAGCTTTCCGAAAACAGTTATGCCAAGGACATCACCATCATGCACTCACTTCTGGGTTTTGCCATATCGATGTTGTTGGTCTTCAGGACCAATACGGCCTATGATCGCTGGTGGGAGGGGCGAAAGCTTTGGGGAAGCTTGGTAAACAACAGCAGAAACCTGGCGATAAAACTCAAGGTTTTTTTACCGGCAGAGGACCAAGGATCAAGGACATTTTTCAGGCAAGTCATTCCGCTTTATGCCTCGGCACTCCACAAGCACCTTCAAAAGGAAAGCACCAAATTACAGTTGGATGAAAAACCACATCCGGAGCTCCCTGATTTTGACAACAATCCCCACGTACCCAACAAGGTGGCCGAAAGCATGATTTTCAAGATCAATGATTTGTACAAGAACAAGATTATCTCAGGAGACCAACTCATTGTGCTCAATGATGAAATGCGGTCCTTTACAGAAATCTGCGGTGCCTGCGAACGGATCAAAAACACGCCAATCCCCTTCAGTTACAGTGCTTTTATCAAAAAATTCATTTTTATCTATGCTGTTACCCTTCCTTTTGGTTTGGCGCTCTCCTTGGGTTATTTCACCATTCCAGTCACCGCGTTTATTTTTTATGTGTTGGCGAGCTTGGAGTTGATCGCAGAAGAGATCGAGGACCCTTTTGGCACAGACATCAATGATCTTCCTATGGAAAAAATAGCGGACAACATAAAAAGGAATGTCAAGGATATATTGACCTAATGACGGATCGGGTTTGAAAAGGAGCAGCCAGATAACGACCATGGAAGACAATTTTGGGAATTTGGCCTCTTCCATCCCACATCTGCATCAACGCAAGGTGTTGACTATTTTTGACTTCACCCTATTGGAGTCTGGAATTATTCTCCCAATAGTCTGATTTTCTTTCCGTTTCAATCCCATTTGGAAACCTATTGCATATTTCGGGTTTAGCGCCCTTTTTAGAAATCTACTGCCTGTTTTGGCTTGAATTGACTTGTGATTTGAGCGTTTTGACCCTTAGAAAATGATTCAGAATCGGTAACTTTATCAGAAATTAATGATATGCCTTTCTCCAAAAATGTCTTTTCATGAAGTACCTGTCGAGTAGCCTTTGTTTTTTATATTTATGGATTGTGCTGTGTTCTTGTCAGCGAAAAAACCAACAGGATCCATTGGTGGCCAACCTTTCCCAAGCACCTGAAAAGTCCATTGCGGGAATGGTGTGGATCACTGGTGGGGATTTTACCATGGGGACCAATGACCAAAACTCCTATCCGAGTGAAAGGCCAGCTGTGATCAAGAGGGTCAATGATTTCTGGATGGATGAAACAGAAGTGACCAACAAGCAATTTGCCGAATTTGTAGAAGAAACTGGATATATAACTGTTGCCGAAAAAATCCCGGATTGGGAGGAGATGAAACAAACCCTTCCACCCGGAACCCCTAAACCGGATGCATCCCTGATGGTCCCAGGTTCATTGGTCTTTGTTGGACCTGAGAAAGCAGTGCGCTTAGACGACATCAGCCAATGGTGGCAGTGGGTATTGGGAGCGAATTGGAAGCATCCTGAAGGTTTGGGTTCTGACTTAAATGGAAGGGAAAACCATCCCGTAGTTCATATTGCTTTTGAAGATGCGCAGGCCTTTGCCAAATGGTCTGGGAAGCGCCTGCCCACGGAGGAAGAATGGGAGTATGCAGCAAAGGGAGGGAAGAATACCCGATTTCCATGGGGGAATGAATTGAAACCACAGGGACTATTTAAAGCCAATACTTTTCAGGGGGATTTTCCCCATGAGAATGTGGAATTGGATGGTTTTCAGGGTACTGCACCGGTCCGCTCTTTTGCCCCGAATAATTTTGGCCTGTATGACATGATTGGAAATGTCTGGGAGCTTACGTCGAATTGGTATGATGCCATCGCTTTTATGCGTGCCAATAACATCGCTCCGGCCTTGGATACGGCCATCTCCAAATGTTTCAATCCTGAAAATCCATATGCCATCGAAAAAGTCATCAAAGGAGGATCATTTCTCTGTGCAGATGACTATTGTATCAATTACAGACCAAGCGCCAGAAGGGGCCAGGATGTCTATTCTGGAACCTCCAATGTTGGATTCCGCTGTGTAATGGATGCGGAGTGATGGCAATCAATAAACCGAGAAACCAGGCATTGGAATTTTTCCTGGGCAGATAGGGATTCAAGGATGGCTATTAAAAAATGCCTCAAACTGCTCTCAATAAAAGGAAGCGTCGTCTTCCAAAACTTGCTGAAGGTTGAACCCTTGTTCTGCATTATCAATTCTATTCCGGTCTGAAATTGCTTAAGAATCAGTTGCGTGCATACTGTTTTTGACTCCACTATTTCGGCGCTTCTGCTTATTCTCCAAATAGGCTTTTTTTTGTAATTGCAGTCCTATTAGGAAACCTAATGCAGAACACGGGTAAATAAATTGTAAGCAGTCATTGTTTTAGTATTCTCCCAAAGATTCCATAACGGTTTTGAATTTGATTCCCAGGTCATTTATGGCCAATGTATTTGCATAGACTGTTTTTGGTTGATTTCCGGGTTCCTCATGATTGAGCATCCGGGTGATATCAGAGACCGGATAGGTTTCACTTGTCAGCAGGTAATTTTTTCCATGCAAGCCTGTTTTGCTTGCCGCCTGAAAAATCCCCTCTGCAATATCTTCCACATCCACCATCGCAAACTCGATATCATTGTCATAAAATCCCTGAAAGAATGGATCAGGGGCAATCTTATTTTTGAATAGGAATTGAATGCCCGTGGAGGTCGAATCTTCCCTTTTGGACAATGACTTGCCGGTAACCAATACAGGAGATACCGTTACTATTTCAAAATCCAGATGGGGATGCGATGCGATAAACTGTTCCACGGTGCGTTGGGCAAGGAATTTTGCCTGTCCATAGGGATGGCTTTCTTCGCCATAGAAGGGGAGGTCTGATTCATCGAAGGTTTCATCGGGGTTTTTATTTCCTGCCGGAAGAGGGAAATCGGTATTGAAAGCTGCAACTGATGCTATAATGACCACTTTCTTGATTCCGGGAGTTTTCTGAGTGGCATCCAGAAAGTTTTCGGTACCCTTCACGGTCGGATCAAACAATTCAGTTTTGGGATCCTTCACCGCAAGCTGAAAGGGTGTGCCGCCATGAATGACGATTTCACACCCAGTCAAAAATCCTTCGAGTTCTGATTTGTTTTCAACATTCAAAGCGACAAGTTCTAGGTTTTCCGCGTTTGGCAAATGCTTTAAATGTATGTATTTCTCGACCTTGGAAATATCGGTGGTGGACACTTTTACATGATATCCTTCTTTCAAAAATTTCTTGGTGTTGTGGCTTCCAATAAAGCCTGAACCTCCGATGATTCCTACTGTTTTCATTTTTGATTGTTTAGGGTTTTAAAAATCCGCAAGGTTTAGGCTTGCCTTTAAAAATTCCATTGAAGGCTCTATTCATGCATTACATTGCGCTTCCAATTCGATCTCAATCAGAAATTCCGGCAAGGCCAAACCTTTGACCCCGAGCCAGGATCCGGTTGGAAACTGCTGGGGATAGATGGTGTTTCGGTATGCAGTATGTTCTAAAAATGCCGGCATGTCTGTGGTAAAGACATTCTCCACTACCACATCGTCAAAAGCACATCCATAGTACTTTAACACTTTTTCCAGATCGGAATAACAATTTTTCATCTGCTGTAGAAAATCACCAACAGCCATGGGAGCGCCTTCATCATCCATGCTGACCGCACCGGAGACTTTGATATTGTTTCCAATCTTCACGGCATGGCTGTATCCTTAGGCTTTTTCTACCTCAGGTCTGAGATGAAAGTATTCGGGCTTTTCTAAATCCATGGCTGAGGTCATTGCGTTTTGGATTGTTGGGGTCACTTAGAAGGTGCCTTGATTTCATACCCTTGACTTTCCAAAACATTCAACATATCATACCAATACCTCAAAAATGCAATCTTACCGTCCATTATCCTCCCTGCAGTATGATAGGGAACTGTTATCACTTTTCCAGTTGTCTTGTCAGTAATGGTATTGGTACCCCAGGACAAAACCCATTCCCCTTCGTTCCAATTGTTGGTGACTTTGACAGGAAGAAAAAGCTCTCCCGAAAGGCTGTGTTTAAATTTATTGGTACTATTGGTGTAATAGGCTGTATGCTGGGCCTTTGTCAAAGAGTCTAAGCCTCCTCCCAAACCATAGACCATTGCATTTGCAGCAAGTTGAGCATCCATAGTAGCCACATCACCTGACTGAAGGGCCTTGGTATATTTCTTTACGACCTCCAGTGCTGTTTCGGCATTTTGAAATTCCAAGGTCACTGCCATTTCCTGTGCGTTGGAAATGAAAGGTGTCAGCATGAAGACCAAAGCCAAGGCCAAAGTTTTTTTTAAATTTTTCATCGCAGATTAGTTTAAAATAGTGTGAAGGAATTTTTTTAAATCCTCCCTAATTACCTGAAAATCAATAAAAAATAAAAAGGAACATGGACAGATGCACTGATTTACTGTCCCAATGACGGGGAAAAATTTCCGAAGAGCGCACAAAGATTTGGGATTTCTAACAATAGAAATCCAGCTGCTTTTTTCGGTTTGTTTTATTTCGGGGATTTCCGGTGCTTGGTTCCCTGCTCGTAGGCGTAGGTGAGCTTGATCAAAACCGGCTCATCATACATCCTTCCCAAAAACTGTAAGCCTGCAGGAAGATTTCCGGATGTAAATCCCATGGGAATGGTGAAGGCCGGCTGACCGGTATGGGGAGAGACAATCTGGCTGTTGTCCCCTTTGTACTCTTCTTCAAAGAAATCGATCCTGGCAGGTTTGTTATTCCAGGTCGGATAGACCAAAGCATCCAGTTGCAGTTCCTCCATTTTCTTTT
This sequence comes from Rhodonellum sp., assembly GCF_030656585.1. Lineage (NCBI taxonomy): Bacteria > Pseudomonadati > Bacteroidota > Cytophagia > Cytophagales > Cytophagaceae > Rhodonellum > Rhodonellum sp. The sequence continues at coordinate 48,924 of NZ_JAUSPP010000057.1, read as the reverse complement.
CAATGGCTTCCCGGAATGCAATTCTTCTGAGGTCTGTATAGGCATCTCCACAAGGGAGAGCGGGATTTTCCCGACGGAGTGTATTGGTGGAAAGGCGCTCCATCCTACCTTTGGTGTAGGCTGAATGCGTTCCGATGCGCATAATATCTTCCAATGTTTTGATCGTATCCCTCTTTACGTAGGTTTTGAGAAAATCTTCCAGGTCCACGCGAAATGTCGGACACCACTGATCCTGACTGAGCTGTTCAAAATCGGTTATTACTACATTTTCAATGATTTCAGCCCCCAGTTTTTCCATATCGGATAAGGATTTTTCAAATAGGGCATAGATCTCACTGTCAGGATGATCGTCAACCAGGTTTTTCAATACCCCAATTCTGGCACCCTTCAAACCTTCTTTGTCCAAATATTGGGTGTAATTGGAAGGGATTTTCCCTTCAGCGTATCGGGTTATGGGGTCCTTGGGGTCGAAGCCGGTCATGACTTCTAGCATTTTCACTGCATCTTCCACCGTCCTGCACATAGGGCCTACTACGTCATTTCTGAGATAAAGCGGTACGATTCCTTCTCTGCTGACCAATCCCAAAGTGGTCCGGAAACCCACCAAGGCATTGTGTGAAGAGGGGCCCCGGATAGAGTTTCCGGTATCGGTGCCCAAGCCAATTGTCCCGAAATTGGAAGCAATGGAGGCCCCTGTCCCTCCGCTTGAACCGGCCGGAACATGATCCAGATTATAGGGGTTTCTGGTGATTCCGACGGTGGAGCTTTCCGAATGCATGGGACTGAAAGCCCATTCGGCCATATTGGATTTGGCGATGACAATCGCTCCGGCGGCTACCAGTTTTTGGATGATAAAGGCATCTTCCTCCGGATAAAAATCCTGCAAAGCCAAGGACCCTGCAGTAGTAGGTAAACCTTTTGTATTGATATTATCCTTAACGATAAGGGGAATACCGTGTAGTGGACGAAGCGTTTTTGTCTGTTGAAACTCTTCATCCAATGCTTTCGCAATTTGCAATGCTTCGGGATTGATCATGCTGATGGAATTGATTGCCGAGTCCATGTTCTCTATCCTATCCAAATATGCCTGTACCAATTCCTGACTGTTGAATTTCCCACTTTGATACGCTTTATGGATATCTGAGATCGTGAGTTCTGAAAGGTTGATGGATTCCTTTTTTGGAGATTCGCATCCAAAGAAGGGGCTCAGGGTCAAAAGCCAAATGGCAATTTTTTTGGTGAAATTCATAGCTGAAACGAATAGATTCATTTAATACATTTGAATTTAAAACTAATCCTGGAAAAACAAGTCGATTTTGCTTTGTAAACCATCCAATTGATGCGTCCTTTTGCTAAAGTGGATGCTGGAAAGAAAAGCCCTTCCCAAGTCGCCAACCAGATACTGTTCAAATTCAGGTTTATCCTCCAAGCGGCAGTCAGGCTTTTACGTTTTCCACTCCAATATCTATTCAGATTTCATTCCATTTCAAGGAACCCTAGGCTTGATGACTTTCATGGTTTGAATGGGTTTCGTCAAGGGTACGTTGGTTGTTTTAATTTCACCTTTTCGAAGAATAGGAACTGGGGGCCAAAACTTAGGTATTGGTTTTAGGAGCAGGGAATGACGTCAATCAATACCCAACGGCTGCGCCATCCTTACTGGCTGAATCAGCCGCCCCCACATACACCTTCAGCCTTGGATCGTAGGTGATGCCCATCAAAACGCCCAAATTGTTTACGGCCCTTAGTTGATGTCCCATTTTTTCAAGGGCTTCCCGGGTATCCGGGGACAGGAGGTGTCTTTCATACCTGATTTCGTCAGGCAGCCATTGGTGGTGGATCTTCATGGCCTCGATGGCTTTGTCGATTCTCATGTCGAATTCCAATACATTCAGCACGGTTTGAAAAACGGTATTGATAATCGTCCTTCCTCCCGGGCTTCCGATGATGAGGTAGGGTTTATCGTCTTTTGCCACGATGGTGGGTGTCATACTGGATAACATTCTTTTCTCAGGTGCAATCAGGTTTGGATTGGAGCCAATGAGTCCTTCCCTGTTGGTAAGGCCTGCGACAGGATTAAAATCCCCCATTTCATTGTTGAAGATAAAACCCAGTTTGGAGGAACCCATTTTTACCCCATAAGAGTGCTCCAGCGTGTAGGTCATGGAGACTGCATTCCCGTCCTTGTCCACGACCGAAAAATGCGTTGTGCTGCTGCCGTCATAGAGTTGTCCATACAGGGATGAATCGCTCAAAGATGCTTTGGACAAGTCGATATTGTCAAATCGCATTTTGGCAAATTCTTTAGAGATAAGTTTGTCAACAGGGATGTCAGGGTTGAAATCGGGGTCTCCCAAATGTTCGGCCCGGTCAGCAAAAGCCCTTCTCATCGCTTCCGCTACCAAATGCACATACGCCGTGGAATTGAATTCAATCTTTTTGAGGTCGGCCAATTCCATCAGGTTCATCATTTCAATCAAGGCCACACCGCCTGAACTTGGTGGAGGCATGGTGTAAATGTCAAAGTTCTTGTACCTGCTTTTTAAGGGTTCGCGTTTTATGGCGGTATATTTCTCGAGGTCTTCCTTGGTGATGATTCCTCCATTGGCTTTCATGTAGGCTTCGATTTCCTCCGCAACTTCTCCTTTGTAGAAACCATCCTGACCTTTGTCACGGATTAGAGAAAGCGTTTTGCCCAATGCAGGCTGCTTCCAGATTTCTCCGGGTTGCACAACAGCGCCTTCCCCGTTCCGAAAGTAGTTTTTCATAAACTCAAATGAATCATCCAATTCGGACATCCTCAAGGCCACCTGGTACAAACCCCAAGTCATCGGAAATCCATTCTCTGCAAGGGCAACTGCCGGTTGGACCAATTCGGCCCATGGCAAACTCCCGTACTCTTGATGCGCAAGATACAATCCGGCAACAGTTCCGGGTACCCCAACCGCTTTGATGGTTTCATGGTTGGAACCCACGATCAGGTTTCCATAGACATCCTGAAACAAGTCAGGAGTTGCGCCCAAAGGTGCTTTTTCCCTAAAATCAAAAGTAGTGACCTTCCCATCCGATTTCATCAAAACAATAAACCCGCCCCCTCCGATATTTCCTGCCTCGGGGTGTGTCACAGCCAAGGCAAATGCAGTCGCAATACTCGCATCGATGGCATTCCCGCCTTTTTTCAAAATGTCAATCCCCACTTCAGAGGCCAGGACGTTGTCCGAGACCACCATGCCGTTTTTGCCGTAGGTTTGGGCCTCGAGGGGGGAGTGAAAGAGGAAGTGCGAGACAACACCTATGAATAAAATTATTAGGGATTTAGATTTCTTCATTTTGTTTTTTTAAATAATGTAATGGCTTCCATTTCATTTGCCTCCTTGCTCAAAGCATGTTCTCCATAATACCAAGGTGAATATGATTTGGATATGACCTTAAACCCGTTTTATGCATTCCGAACTCAGTTCAATAGTATAATTAACTGATTTTTAGTTAGTTGATGATCATTTTTGACTTCACTCCATTGGTGTCAGGAATTAGTCTCCCATTAGTCTGATCTTCTTGCAGTTTCGATCTCATTTGGAAACCTGCTGCATATTTCCATCTAACTTAATCAAGTTAGCTGCTTTACGTTACTTTTTCGATGGCTTAGAATTCGGCTTAAAACTACGTAATTCTATAATAGCATTGAAGCCGTCTTCCTATTCCTTGGTTAACACTTTTTGATCGGGGAGTGAATTTCTCAACAAAGCTATGCGTTCATCGCAATTGTCTCAATCAGGTATTTATTTACCAAAATGAACCCAAAAAGACTACTCTATTTCAATAATTCTCTTTTCTTTCCTTTTCAATCTTCTCAATATTGATAAACGGACTCCTGATGAGATACCAAAAAGTCTGCTTCTTTGGTTCATCAAACTCTACCAATCCAAGCTTGACTTCTTCGGCAGGTTTGTATTTGAATGTGCCGAAAATTCTGTCCCAAAGGATAAATATGTCGGCAAAATTGGAGTCCGTATAATATTGATCCTGGTGGATCTTGTGCAGGTTGGGTGTAGTGAAAACCAATCCTATGGTTTTGTCCAACCATGAAGGGAAGGAGAGATTGGAGTGCTCGATGACCAGAAAAGGAGTTGCCACCAAAAAATACATCCCTATGGTCAATAAATCGAATCCGAAAATAGCCGACATCAATATTGGAGCACTTCCAAACCAGAACAGTACCTCAATAGGGTGAGAGCGGAAATAGCTGGAAGAGTCCATCGTCGTATCACTGTGGTGAACTCGATGAAATCGCCAAATAAGTGGAACGAGATGGGAAATCCTGTGAAACCAATAGGTAGCCAAATCCAGGAGCATCACGCCCAAGATTAACTTCAACCAAACTGGGATTTCAATCAGAAAAAACAATCCGATTTCTTTTTGATTGAGCCATTCTATGCAGAAGACAAAGGCGATTGCCCAAAATATATTTCCAATCAGGAATACAATTTGGAACAGGAAGCTGTTCCAAAAATGCTTTCCTCTGTCCGTGAAGGAAAATTGAGTACTGAGGAGATGTTCCAAGGTGAAAAATACGGCTATCAACCCGATTGCGATGTAATTGAGGTCGATGCTGAGGAGGTATTCAATGGCTTTCATCATGTTATTTTAATTGAATTCCGATATCTTTTTCAGTTAAACTTTTATCCAATAACAACACCGTATGCAGCATCACATTGGCCCCATTGGCCATTTCTTTGGGTGATGAATATTCTTTGGGATTGTGGCTGATGCCGTCCTTGCTCGGGATAAACACCAAACCAATTGGGCCCAAAGCTGCCATTTCCTGCACATCATGTCCGGCACCACTCTGCATTTTGATATTGGAAATGCCAAGAGCATTGGCCGCTTCCATCATTTTATCCTGCATTTCCTGACTGGCAAAGGTTGGGGTAGTACCGAGGTTCAGGTTTTCAAATTGAATTTGGGTATTGGTTTCTTTGGCGATCTGTTCCGCACGCCTTTCAATATCAACAAACATTTTCATGATCTTTTCTGCCGATAGGTCCCGCATTTGTAGGCTCATTTCTACTTTTCCGGGAATTACATTGGGTGCACCAGAGGGCACAGATATCTTACCCACACTGCCGACTTGGGCACCTTCATAGCTGTTGACCACTTCATTGACTGCCAGCACCAATCTGGAAGCTGCGATCAGTGCATCCTGTCGGTCATTCATGGGCGTGCTTCCGGCATGATTGGCCATTCCTACTATCGTAATGTCCCAATCCTCAATGCCTACTATTCCTTCCACAATAGCCACATCGATGCCTTGGCTTTCCAAGACCTTGCTTTGTTCAATATGAATCTCCAGAAAAGCAGTTAAATCGCCTTTTTTTCGGACCACTTCATCCAATCTTTTCGGATCGCCACCGATGGCCCGGATTCCTTCTTCAAGGGTTAGGCCACTGGCACTTCTTTGGGACAAAGCGGCTTTGTTTATATTTCCGGTCAGCGCCCTGCTTCCAACCAATCCCCCTTCTTCATTTTGGAAAATAATGACTTCGAGGGGATGATTCGTAATGATCTTATTTTCATTGAGGACTTCGATGATTTCCAATGCGGTGATGGAACCATAGGCTCCGTCATAATTTCCACCGTTCGGTACCATGTCTATATGAGAACCAAAAGCAATGGGTTTTTTGGAGGGATCTTTACCGGCTCTTTTTCCAATGATATTGCCTGCATAATCAACATGCACCTCCAAGCCTGCTTTTCGCATCAGATCCATAAAGTAAGCCCTGCCTTCAATATCCCCCTGGCTGTAAGCAACCCGAAAAGGTTCTCCTTTCTCATTCTTGCCAAAGGCTGCCAGTTCAAAAATCCTCTTCTCGATGCGTTGTTCATTGACTTTGATGGGGTCAGTCGAGAAGCTGACCTGGGCCATAACGGAAAGGCTAAACAGCAAAAAGGAGATTGAAAGGATTAGTGATTTCATATTTCTTGATATTTCGTTAAAACTGATGTGTGCAAATGAATTATTGATCTTTAAATCTAATTTGGATGAATTTTGTCATTAAAAATCAATAGGTCAAAAACATTTCCTGAATTTTATCCTTGTCCTGTGTGATGGTTAAGGCAAGCATCAGAAGTATTCTTGCTTTTTGGGGATTAAGGTCATCAGATGCAATAGTTCCATTTTTTGCATCTTCAAAATCCCCAATATATACGCTGTGAACTTTTCCTGAAACTACTCTTGAGGACCGGACTACCATTATATTTTTCTTGGTTGCATTTTGCGCAGATTCTAAAATAGCTTTGCTGAAACTTCCTCCCCCTGTACCAGCTATTATAATTCCCGGGGTATTGGCATTGATTAGAGCGTCAATAGCAATATTGGACGCATCTGCATACGCATATACTATTTCTACTTTAGGTAAAGAATCAATTTTACTGATATCAAATGGCATAAAATCCGAATTCCTTTTATGGGATTGGATATTGAAAGTAACTTTGCCATCATATACTTCTCCTATCGGACCAATATTGGGAGATGCAAATGCATTGGTACTAGTAGTATTTATCTTGACCACATTTTTGGCACTATAAATTTTTTCATTAAAGGACACCATAATGCCCTTTTCTTTGCTATTGGGATCAATGGCCACGACAATCGCATCATATAAATTTTTGGACCCATCACTGCTTAATGCGGTCGCCGGCCGCATCGAGCCTGTTAAAACCACCGGCTTGTCCGAATTTACGGTAAGGCTTAGAAAATAGGCTGTTTCTTCCTGTGTATCTGTGCCGTGTGTAATGACAATACCGTCCGCTTCATTGTTGGCAAATATTTCATTGATACGTCTCGCTAGTTTGAGCCATATATCCACGGTCATATAATTACTTCCTATAGCGGATATTTGCTCTCCCTGAACAGTTGTTTTTTGAGTGATGGAAGGGATATTCTTCAGTAATTCTTCTATTGGGATTTTGCCAGAGATGTAACCTGCTTGATCAGTATTAGGCTGTTCTCCTGCGATAGTACCACCTGTTGAAAGTATAATCACACGTGGTAAATTTTGTGATTTGGCACAATTAATTAAGCTGAAGCAAAAAAGGATCAATAACAATTTTTTCATCTGTATTTTTTTTCATGATTGAAATAGAGGCAATTCTGAAATAATTGCCGTAGGCTTTTAATTTGATTTGCAACCAAATCAAAAATAACTCAACCACCATTTATCCTTATTGCCCATTTTATACCTATCAAACTTTTTGCAAATAGGATACAGCAATAAGATCACCGATATCCAAACCAAATACACTACCCAAAGCGGAAATCCATACCCCGGAAGTGGATTTTCAATTATTCCCCAAGCCGCCATAACCATATTTTTTTCCCAGCTATAGCCTGTCATTGCCGCCAAACCAATGGCGATCAAATGGATAAGGTAAATGTGGATGATATAGAAAAAGAAAGGAACCCTACCAAAGGTACAGATGAAATCTACCGCTTTGCCTTTCCATTTTTCGGAGTTGGCCAAAAGCAGCAATGTCCCGCCTAAGGTCATCAACAGAAATAAGAGGGAGGGCGGGTACTTAGTAGGATTCAGGAAGGACACAAGGTTTTTGGAAAATGATCCAAATTGTTCGAAAGCGATGGGATCGCCATATACATTGCTTCCCCTCAAAATCACAAACAAGACAATTGCCGAAATCCCGATAAAGTTGAATGTTTCCCTTCTTTTAACAGGATCTACAGAACGATCATAAAAAGAGCCAAGGCAATAGCCCAAGGACATCACTGCCACCCAAGGGATAATGGGATAACCGACCACCAACATCAAACTGTCGGATAAGTTGAAAATATTAAGTTGATGAAATAAAGCCCATACTATGGACTCGTCCAAACTGATGGTATCAAGAAGGTTATGCCCAAAAATCAGGATAAGGCTGAAAACCAGGAGGATGTTTCGTGGGAGATACACCAATCCCGCCAAAGCGATCATGCTGATTCCCAAAGACCAAATCACCTGTAAGAGTAGAGTACCATAACTGAAATCAAAAAGCCAACCAAAATTTACAAGGGTCAACTCAATAATTACCAACCAAATTCCCCTTTTTAAAAGAAATCCTGACAATTCATTTTTAGGTTTTCTCTTTCCTACCATAAAGGCAGACATACCTGCCAATAAACTAAAAGCCGGGGCACAGAAGTGGGTGACCCATCGGGTAAAGAAGATCGCCAAAGTCGTCTGAGTCGGATCAGCAGGATCAAACAAAAAAGCCTGAGCATGCACATAATCCCGCGTATGGTCCAGCGCCATGATGATCATGGCCAGCCCTTTGACTAAATCAAGGGAGGAGATTCTATTGTTGGAAATGGGAATTGATGTCATCAGGGTTTTTGAAAAATTTTATGATCTGAAAAAAATAGATTTTCCCTGGTTAAAAATTTAAAGGATATTGACAGTGACCATGCGGTCATCGTCCAATTGTTGGTTAAAATCATACTTGTTTTTTTTCTAAATATTAGATTGTCTAAAATTAAATTCGCTCTTATTTTTTAAACATCAACTCACCCGGATCATAATCCTGTGGTTCCAAGCTTGAAAGGTAGAGGTATAGCGCTTCCAAATCCTCATCTGTCATTCTGGAAAAAGGGCCCCAGTGCATTTGGGAGATGTTGATAATTCTTCCCTGACGAAAACGTGCTTTCCATTCCTCCACTGTTTTGAATTTCGATAGGGCACTGTTGGGATGTGGGGTGATATTGGGAGTACGCGTCCATATTTCAGGATCTCCTCCTACAGCCAAGGCAAATTCAGGCCAAGGCTCAAATTCCATCCCGCCACCATATTCCGGCCCTATGGCTTCAAAAGTCATGGGATCCCTTGCGGTATGACAACCCACACAATTGGCCACATACCGGGAAAGGTATTTGCCCCGCTCAATGGTCGCTGCCATTGGAGGAGCTTTGGGGTAGGGTTTGGGATTTTCTATCGGCTGAAAGGAAGAAGCCATCACCCGCACAGCCTTGCCCATAAAGGTCCAATCATTATCGGGAACCACATTATTGACTGGAGCCAAGGTTCTCAAATAGGAGACCACTGCGATCAGGTCTTCATCGGCCATGTCCCAAAAAGGCATGAGGACGGATAAAGTTGCCGTTCCATCAGGCTTCACTGCATGGCGCATCATTCTGAAGATTTCCGCATCGGAGTATCTTCCAATCCCTGTGCTTGGGTCGGGTGTCAGATTTCTCGGATAAATGGTGCCTATAGGTCCCAAGGGGAATGATGCCCCGCCTTTTAAGGGGATGTTTTCTCCGGCATCAGCTGCTATCATTTCCGCAACACTGCCCACATGACAATTGGAACAATGTGCAGGGCCATGAACGAGATACTTACCTCTTTCAATTACTTCCGGGTCATTACTGACCTGAAGATTGGGATAGGGATAATCATATTTTTTATCCCAGTTCAGTTGAACAAAAATCACCAATCCCCCTACCGCTACAATTAGCAGGATGAATACGCTTAAAATAATTTTCTTCACCATTTTGCTATCTCGTTTGTGGTTGTACAAATGGAGTCAAAATCGCATTTAAAATCAGAATCAATCTATAAAAAAAACATGTTAAAAAGTATATTATAATTGCTGTTATGATAAAAACAAAATTATATATTAAAATGAAAAAAATTCAGTGATTTTAAAGGTGTTTATTCATGCTGAATCGATTTTTGGCTTTCCTTTATTTTTTAAACTTGGTTCATCCTAGGTATTTTTGTCACCTCTAGTTTTTCAATACGATTCGGAAACGGGCTTTTCCGGATTCCAGATGTTCTATGGCTTCATTCACCTTTGACATGGGGAATTCTTCTGTAATCGGATAAATGTCGTGCCGTACGCAGAATTCCAACATGGTTCGTGTCAAGGCCGGGCTTCCGAGGGGACTTCCGGCAACTGATTTTTCTCCTGTAAGCAATGTAAATGCAGGAATAGCCATTGGCTCCAAGACTGCACCGACATTGTGGAATTTTCCTTTGGGAGCCAATGCAACCAAATAGGAATTCCAATCCAGGGTAACATTGGCCGTGTTCAGAATAAAGTTCAGACTCCCTGCGATTTTGGCCAATTCTTCGGGATTGGTGGAATCAATAACCTGCGTGGCTCCCATTTCCATAATAGACTTCTTTTTGTCAGGATTGGAGCTAAAAGCAATGACTTCACAACCCCATTTGTTTAGGAATTTGAGTGCCATATGACCCAAGCCTCCGATGCCAATGACGCCGACTTTGTCTGTGGCTTTGACTCCGGCCAAAATGATGGGATTGAATACGGTGATTCCCCCGCAGAGTAGAGGGCCTGCCTTGTCCAAATCGATACCTTCCGGCAGTGGAATTGCCCAGGACCAATGGCTTCGAACATAGTCTGCAAAGCCACCATGTCTGCCACCAATGGTATACTCGGCAGCGGAGCAGAGATGATGGGCGCCATCCATACACTCATGGCAGGACATGCAAGATCCGGAGAACCATCCCACACCGACTTTGTCCCCGACTTTAATGTTTTTGACGGCATTGCCTGCTGCGATAACCTCACCAATGATCTCATGTCCAGGAACAATGGGGTAGGCAGTCATTCCCCAATCATTGTTCATCATGCTGAGATCTGAGTGGCAGATTCCGCAGTTGATCACCCGGATATCGACTTGTTCAGGTCCCAGCTCTCCCATTTCATAGGAAAAGGACTGTAATTTTTGTTGTGGGCCTTTGGCCGAAAATGCTGATACTTTCATGTTTTTCCTGCGGTTATGGTGTGGCAAACTGTTGTCGATTATTGAAAATCAAACTTTAGGAATTGGATTCAAAAGAATGCTTCGCTTTCCATTAGTTCATTAAAGCCTCGTGCAGTTTTTTGGTATCCACGTACTGTTGAAAAGCCAACACTTTACCGTCTTTCAGTGTCCAGAAATGTGCTACTTGAGCATTGTAACTGTTCCCGTTTTTGTGTTTGGCATCATAGCGCAAAGTGGCCAACACTTTATCATTGAGCATCTCGTGCAGTTCGATATCCTCCAAATTAAAATACTCATGGTCCTGCATTATCCGGCCAAAAACGCCATTCAATACCGCTTCTGGTCCTATATAAGGGTTGCCATCGGCATAGGTGTTTCCTTCTGCTTCATTCCAAACTATTTTGGAATCCATACTGCCAAGAACTGTCGGGATATCACCGGCAGCAAATGCTTTGTAAAGTCCATCTATGATAGACATGTTCTTGTTTTCCATTTTAATGTTCTTTTAAGGGTTTATATGTGAGTTTTTTGTTTGTTAATTTCTTGCTAGTGCTACTTGTGCCGCTTCCTGAGCTTGCCTTATATCAGCTATCTTTCTTGAATATTTCCTTCCATTCAGAAACTTCCCGATAAATGTCCCTCTCACCAGGTAATGATAGCTTACATAACATATCACTCCTGTACTGATCAAGACAAACAAAAATTTCAATGTGGCTGGTATGGGCCAATCCACGATAAGACTTGGGATAAATGCAGTGAATGGTAAATGAATTAAATAAACCCAATAGGATGAATCCGATATATAGCGCATTCTCGCGGAGTGATTGCTCCCATATCTAATAAACAGGCCTGTGATTCCGAAAATAAATAACCATAACATAATGGATTTCAAAATAATTTTAGCTTCAAGACCAAAAGATGCATTCATAAAAAACAATATTGAAAACAAGATGATACCCAAAATGGTATTCATCCAATCATACTTTTTAAATGTATCCAAAAGGTGTTTGGATTTGAATAAAATCCAACCTACGGTATAAAAGACAAAATAATAGAGGAAAGTGTTAAAGTCAGGTATGAATGAAGTCGAAGTGTTTACTTGCGAAGTACCCATGATAAAATACACAATTGCTGAAATTCCAGCAAATACCAGGATCCGTAATATGGGTTTTTGAATCGCCCAGTTAAAAACTTTCGAAATTGTACCCGTTGCCACAGGGATTCTTTTAGCTACCAGCGCTAAGACCACTACGAAAAATGTAATCATCGCCAGATAGTATAAAAACCATAAATGAAATGTTCTCGGTGGAACAAAAGTATTCCAATCTGAAAAACGGGAAATTACTATTGTCAAGGCATCGGGATTTCCACTAAATACTAATCCGGAATACCTAAAGGCAAAAAATATAGTAGGCCAAAGTAAGAGCACAAATACAATAAAAGGAAGAACGATTCTATCCACCCTGTTTTTCACCATTTTCATGGGAGTTCTTTCATAAAATAGCATAGCACCAAAAAAGCCGGAAACAACAAAAAATATTTGCATCCTAAAAGCATGAATGAAATCAACGATAAAATCATTTGAGAGATGAGTTGAGTTAGGATCTTTTAATGGCCAAGCAGCACCATAATCTGTAATGGCATAAGTAATTGTTGAATGTATGACTAAACCCAATAGCATCATGATGGCCCTCAATGAGTCAAGTGAGTGCAAGCGTTCGGTTTTATGCGCTTCTATTTTCATTTCGTCTATTCATTAAGTGAAATTTTTGGTCATGTTATCTTCTAGAAATTATTCATGGCTTACATGCACCTCCAATTCGATTTCTATCAAAAATTCCGGCAAGGCCAGACCTTTGACTTCCAGCCAAGACCCTGTTGGGAAATGCTTGGTATAGATGGTGTTTCTGTAGCCGGCATGTTCCAAAAAGGCAGGCATATCCGTGGTAAAAACATTCTCTACCACTACATCGTCAAAGCTGCATCCATAGTGTTTCAGCACTTGGTCCAGATCGGAATAACAGTTTTTCATCTGTTGGAGAAAGTCACCCACCGCTGTGGGACCTCCTTCATCATCCATGCTGACCGCGCCGGAAACTTTGATGCTGTTTCCAATCTTCACGGCATGGCTGTATCCGTAGGCTTTTTCCACTTCAGGTCTTAGGCTGAAATATTCGGGTTTTTCTGTTTGGGTTGGTTTGGTAGGATTCATTTTCTATTTGTTTAATCCATTTTTGAAAAATGAGGGGTGACCCTTAGAAAACCTCCTGCTTCTTGATTTTAATTTTCTTTTGGGTCGCTATTGCCGAGGGCACTTATGCAGACATTTTTGCCAGCACGCTTTTGGCAGTAGCAGTTTTAATAAATAATTTCCATAGACATGGTTATCGGTTCCAATACCGTGTGCTTGTCTTTGATTCCCTGATTTTTAGGATCATTGATGATGGAGCCTAACAATTCCAGATCGGTCACCTCGATGACCAACACGACCGAATTGGGGTCGTCCATATCCTGAAAAGCCTTATAACTTGTTATTGCCGGAGCAAAAAGGTCCAAGCGATCCTGATGACCCGCAATCCAAGCCTTTGCATCCCCGACTTTGTGTCTCGTTACTACTGTTGCCATGATGTTGATATTTAAATGGTTGTGCCTGCCTTTATAGGGTTAGGGTTCCCTCAAAACTTGTTCGTGTTATAAAAGAAAAGCTACCTTTTAATTTTATGGGTTAAAACCCAGTAGGGACAAAGCAGCTGTATTTCTGTCCCAAGGCATGGTTTTATTTTCCCAAGGAAAAAATGATCAATTGGTCACCCTTCTCTGTTCTTCTTGGGAGCCTACTTTTCTGTCCCTGGTTCCCTTGATTTTGCTGTTTCCAAACTTATAGGTGTAGGTGGCCATAAATACTCTTTTTTCAAACTTGAACCTGCCAGAAAATTCCAATTCAGCACCCTCAAATGACCTCCATCGCAATTGACTGGTTTCAAAAATATCATTGCAGGAAACCCGCAATATTCCGGATTTTTCAAAGTCTTTTTGGATGCCCAGGTTCACAAAGCCCCTTGAAAGCCAATTGAAATAGCCGTTGATAGTAGGCGAAATATAATACCCCATCAACTCAATGGTGTATTTTTTGGGAAGGGTAAAAGTATTGGTAAGCACCACTTGAATCCCTTTTTGGTCAACTTCATAAACCTCTCCATTCAGATCTGAATTGACTCTTTGATAATTTGCCGTGAAATTGTTTTGGGTTTCCCACCAGGAAGTTATTTTTAAGGGAAAAGCGACCATCATGGAAACGGTCTTCCTTTGGTCAAGATTTTCCGTTCTAAGGAATACGGTATTGGTCTCTTCATCAAGAGAAGGCTGAAAGGAAGCGATTACATTCTTATCGGTGCTGTACTGCACAAAGAAGATCATACTCTTGTAGGAATAATCTGTTTTGAAAGTGTTGGTATAGGTCGGTAGTATATTTTCATTTCCGGCGAAAAAGGTAAAAGGGTCAGAAAAAAACACAAAAGGTGCCATCTGATTGAAAGTAGGGCGGGTAATCCTGCGGCCGTATGACACCTGAACCAAGTTGTCGGCATTGATTTTTCTGGATAAAAATGCCGTTGGAAAGAAATCCCCGTAATTCCTGTCAACGATTTTCTCTCCGGAAACAGTGGTCAGGTTGGTTTTTGTGTTCTCGTACCTTAGCCCTGCATTTAAGGTGGTTTTTTCATCTAATTCAATTTTTGCTGTGGAAAAAGCTGCCAATATATCTTCATTGAGGAGGGCATCATTTGTGAATTTTGAATCAATCAACCAATCTGATCCAAATTTCTCTTCGAAGACCACGGTATTGGTGAATTTTGAAAAAGTAGCCCTGACACCTGATTCCACAGCTACTGATTTCCCAATTTTCATAGAATGGTTCATGTCTGCTACCCAAAGGTCAATGGGAGTGTCTTTGGTTATCCTGAATTCCTCCGAACCGATCAAATCATTGGATTCATTGTAATTCATGATGGTGTACCAGGAGGGGTTGGAATTTTTATAGGTCAGGTAATCCACGTTGGTACTGAGGACCTGCCCGTTTTTAAAAGTATGTTGAAGATTGATATTGCCCATGATATGGCTCCATTTATTGACTTCTACCGTTGTCATCGTGACAAGGGTATCCGGGGAGATGGAATAATTGGAATTGGTAATAGTTGGTGCTGTCATATCCCAACGGTTATTATAGCCACTGAGCAAACCACTGATTATGGTATTGGTTGTTAATTTATAATCAAATCCCGCCTGGTAATTGATGGATTTTCTGGTGGAAAACCGGTCTGTGTAAGTATCAATTCCAATGTTTTCAAATCCATTGTTGTTGCCTCTAAAGGCTTCCCATTCAGCCTCCTGATCTACATAAGTCGAGGACAAAATCCCAAACCAACTGAATTTGGGACCCTGATGGTTGAGGCTGAAGCTCATATTGCCATTATATCCCGATCCATAGCCCTGGCCTATGGTCAGGATACCATTGGTGCCTATCATCGCATTGTCTTTTTTCATCACGATATTGATGAAACCCGCATCACCGTCCGCATCATAGTTGGCTGGGGGGACTGTGATAATTTCTATCTTTTCGACGTCACTCGAGTTCAGACCTGCCAGCATCTGATAGGCGGCCTCCATCGGCATCCTGAACCTATGTCCGTTCATCAGGATAACCACCCCGTTTTTCCCCAAAACAGAGAGGGAATTACTCTGCCTGTTGACCATGACTCCGGGAGACCTGTCCAGTACATCTATGACCGACAAGCCGGCAGCGGAAATACTGTTGGCTACATTGACTACCATTTTCCCCTGCACCAGCTCAAAAAAGGGCCGGGTTGCAGTTACAGTCACTTCCTCGAGATTGGTGTCTTCCTGAACCAAAATGATTGTTGCCAGATTATTCTTTTCTGTTCCCAAAAAACTGAACACCGGTGAATGGGTTTTGGCATATCCCAGGATATGTACTTCCACATAATATTCTCCTTTAGGTATTTCTGTAAAAATATAGCTTCCGGATTCATCGGAAACAACCCCCTTCACCATAGCGGAATCAGGCTTATTCCAAAGCAACACATTGGCAAATGACATCTCTTTGGCTTGTGAATCATGAACCTTCCCCTGAATAATTCCCTGGGAAAAGGCCGTGGAAATCAACAAGAAAAATAGAACGGGCAAAAGTAATTTCTTCATGGCATGGTTTAGGTAAAATTTAAAAATCTATAACTCTCAAATAGAAATATCCTGATAATCAGATTGAAATAATCATGAGCAAGGACGAAAGGATGGTTTTTCTGTCCGACTACTGGAATTTATTTTTCCAATGAAAAATAGAAAGTGGGGATATTCAAGTCATCTCTAAAATCCTAAGCCAAACAAGGAATTGAATAGGAATGTCTATTTATAATGTAAGGGAAAAAATTAAAATGCCTAAATAAAATACAAGCCTAAAAAGGTTGAGTTTTGGGACTTGGTTGTGCAGCAACTTGCTTTTCAAACCGAATCGGAAAAAGGCCTGCCCGTCTTTCAGGGACAGGATTTGGGCAGGTCAAAACTTATATGATTTTCAATATTAAATTAAGCTATGTTCGCTTTTTTAAAAAGTAAAGAAACAACTGTCCCATTGTTATTTTCATAAGTCAATTCCCCATCCAATTGCCTTGTCAAAAGCGCAATGAGCTGCGTACCAAAACCTGTGCCTTTTGAAGGTTGATCGGCGACTTTCCCAATCCCATCATCAGTGACGATAAGTTTTAGTTCAACTTCCTTTTTTTCCTCTTCATTGGCAATGGAGCTTAAACTGATTTTTATCGTTCCCGAATCTTTTCCTTCAAATGCATATTTTACCGAATTTGTAATTAATTCATTGGTAATCAATCCAATAGAAATTGCCGTATCTACATCAAGTATTAATTTCGACATATTACACTCCACTTTGATTTTACCACTGGCATTGAAGGAATCTAAAATATTTTCTCCCAAATTGATAAAATAATCCCGCATTTCGATGGAGGCCAAATTCTCACCTTGATAGAGTTTTTGGTGAATAATTCCCATGGAGTGAACCCGGTTTTGGCTGGAAAGCATGGCTGCCTGCACCGAAGGGTCTTGTATCTGTGAGGATTGTAATTCCAATAAACTCGAAACGATTTCCAGGTTATTTTTCACCCGGTGATGAATTTCCTTCAAAAGCAATTCATATTCTGCATTGCGTTTATCAAGCAAATCATTTTTATGGGCTAATTCTTCATTCAGTACTTCCAGTTTCTGATTACTCTTTTGTTTCAGTCTGTAATTCCGGTATAAAAGTCCAAGCATAAAAGTGCCAAGGAACAAGACCACTATGTAAATGTATTGTTGTTGTTTTTTTACGGCAAGCGCTTTCTCTTGTTGGACTAGATTCAACTGCAATTCACTTTCACGAAGGCTTCTTTCGTTTCTTTCTACTTCGATAATATTGTCAGCTTCAGAATACTCAATGTAGTGTTCAAGTGCTTTTTTGAAGTCGCCCATTTGCTCATAAACACTATATAATTTGCTGATAAAATAGGCTGTATTTGATTTTGTGTTGATTTCAATAGACGAATTCTTGGCTTTTTGATAATAGTCAATTGCATCATCATACCTGCCTTCTTCCTTGGCAATGTCACCCAAACTGGAATGTGCAAATTGATATACATCTATCGTAGTCAGGTTATATTCCTCCAATAGTCGTATGGTTTTTAACAGATATGATTGTGCTTCGTCAGATTTATTTCTTTTAATCAGGTTATTACCCATCGAATAATAATACCAAGTGTGATGAAATGGATTGGTGATTTGGGGTAAAAGCTCTTTCAGTCGATTCATATAATAATCTGTCGAATCGGGATTTGAATTTTCGAAATGGTAAGACAATAGTTTGTATGCAATGACAAGGCTTTCATACTTTTCAGGATAATCTGATTTTTGATAGCCGATCATACTCTCCTTCAAGTATTGAATGCCTATTTCTTCTTCTTCTGCCAAGCCATATTGGTAATAAAACCTACCCTTATCTTTTAAAATTTTTAGCTGAATCTCCGGTCGTTTATCATCTTTGAGCAAATCCAATGCTTTTACAAAAAGTTCTAGCCCAGGTTTTGGTTCTCCCCTAATTATTTTTATCAGAGCCCAATTGATCAACAAATTATAACCCAAAATATTATCTTTTTGGTCGTCGGGAATTTTTTCATAATAAGACCAGCCGATAGGAGCGAGAGAATCCACCACTATAAAGTTATGGGACCGATTGGCCCTATCGGTAATATCCCTATACAAATTTGCCAAACGTTCATATTGAATGGGCCTACTATTATGGAGTAAGGCAGCAGCGGTATCAAGGTAAAAAACGGTACTGTCACGGTTAAAATGTGGCATTTCCCGAAACCACAATGCCTTCTCCCGATAAGTTTCACTCAAATCAGCAACTTGCTCAGGTGAAAGATTTTGAGCAAAAGTTGTGGTAAATAAGAAAAAAAGAAAGAAAAAAAAGGAGATTTTCATTAGAGTTTATGATGTTATCCGCTTCATGTATCAAAGAAATTAATGTTGGATTTACTTTCCCTTAACCGGGAATTTGATAAGCTCCATAGTAAACTTTTCAAGGATTTTTATAAGTTCCCAAAACTCTAGCATTTGGCCATTTCTTAAAGATGTACAAAATTTTGAATTTTTTATAACCAAAACATTTCCAGTTAAAAAAAACAGGAGAATTTGAGACATCCGGAAATGCTGTTCAAGAACTATTACCTGGTGGGCAACAGGTTTAATTTTATGAACTTTAAGGAGTAAAAGTGGGAAAACCATCTATCTATAAATTAATCTTTATAGGGATTATTTAATTGACACCATAGAAGAACGAAGGGATTGTTTTACCCTTTGAATACTTAAATTTATTTCTTGAATGAAAACCAGCTAGTCCATCTGAATTTCTTTTAAGCCACCGGCACGCTGACCAATTTCCCTGTCTCTTTCCTAAACGCTGGCTTTTTCCGGTAACTCAAACTTCTCCAAACCCACTCCATAGGGCCAAAATGGAAATACTTTAACCAGATTGGACTGGCAATCAGCTGGAAAATCCAGATAGAGAAAACCACATACAATAATTCGAAGCGTTCCAATCGACCAAAGAGGCCAAAGCCAACTCCGGTGAAAACAAACATACAGATCACAGAATGCATCAGGTAATTGGTCAGCGCCATTTTGCCGACTGCAGCAAGAGATGTTTTCAGCCATCCAAAGATGGGGGTTTTGCAAAAAAGCATGATCAATCCTACATGTCCCATGGCCACAAAAATTCTTCCCCAGTAGTAAGTAATATTGGACTGACTAAATGAAAGGGTGGAAAAATTAGCATCTAAAATCAGTTGCATCTCATAATAGTTGATTGCAATTCCAATGGGATAACCAATTCCCACCATCAGCCAATAAGGAAAGGAAGGTTTTTCGCCTGAGAGCAGTCCCCATCTAAAAAGTGCTATGCCGATCAACATCATACTCAATACGTCCCAAAGTCCTCCTCTATATGGGCCATTGACATTGAAATCGTACATGATGGGAGCGAGGTGCTTGACTACCGAAAAATATCCCTTCTGCATTTCCTTCATATATTCCCCAGTGGCTTCCGGTGAATTTTTAGCTTCTCTTTTATCCCATGAATCCTTGGCTTCTGTTAATTCCTTTGAAAGTTCCTGACCTGAAACAAGGGACATCTCAGCTTGTTGAACCTTGCCGAACCATTCATGGTCTGTTCGGTAGTCATTATAATTCCATGCTGTTCCAATACTGAAAAGTAGTACTGCAGTAAATATTAGATTCCTTGGTGCCATATTCCGAAAGGAATAAACCAAAAATCCCATCAATGCATACTCGTAAAGAATCTCTCCTAGCCAAAGCAGTAAATACCCATGAATCAATCCAAAAACCAGCAGCCAAGTAATCCTGCGAAAATAGATATCAGAAGCCTTGATTCCAGCATCCTTTTTCAAAAGTCTATCCAGAAATATAAACATACCTACTCCAAAAAGCATAGAGAACAATGCCCGCATAGTTCCTTCAAAAAAAAGGTTGGTTACCATCCAAGTATAGAGATTCAAACCTGTATCCCCTCCTAAGACAGAAGGGTTGTTGTAACCAAAAGCTAAGCCAAATCCATTGATGTTCATCAACAAGATGCCGCAAAGGACTATTCCTCTCATGACATCTAATGAGATGATGCGTTCTGTACTTTGAATAGAGGTGAGGGAAGTGCTGGTTGTTATATTCATATGTTTGCCTGATTATTCCGGTTTTGGACTACTCTGATTTTAAAGGTTCTATTTCTACCTAAGAAGGAGGGGGGATTTGCAAATACCCCCTCAAAAAAAAGAATTTGGAATTCCCCTGAAAAATCAATTTTCCTTGGTACTGCTGTAGCCGATATCCCTGATACAAAGCCATTTTCCATCTCTTTTTTCCCAGATTGCCATATAATTTCCGGTGGAAATAACTTTTCCCGAGGCATCCATACGCGTAGATTTCCCGACTTCTGTGACCAATTTGTCGTCTCCAAAGACGTCCAACACCTCATAGGAAACTGTTTGCCCCGCTGGTCTGCTGGCAAATCCGGATTCCATTTCCTTCACAATTGCGGCTTTGCCAACTGCCATTGGACTGTTGGCGGACATACTCACGGCATCATTCGCCAAGAAGGCCCCTAAAGAATTTGCATCTTTTGCATTGTCAGCAGCGGACCATGCCTTTTCTATCGCCTGTATTTCTGCTTTGATTGCGGCCATATCGGGCTTGGATTCTGTGACCACGGCAACTGATGTGGATTCTTTTTCAGCCGTGGGTTCGCTGCAGCCAAAACTGAATAGTGAAAATCCTAAACATGCAATTAAGAATCGGAATGAATTTTTCATCGTGTTTTCCTGTTTTTTATTGCCTACTCTGATCGGTTTTCGGCTTCGCCGTCAAAAAAAAGCATAAGGGCGTTTGATCAACTCAACTAAATCTCTTATGGAGAAACCCTTACGCTTGATCAATCTTTTTTATGCATTTCCAACGCTATTCGAACCTGAAGTGGATTCCTAGTCAGTCCGTTATTTGTGTTTGTTGACTTCCCCAAATCGGTGATTTGCATTGCTCTCCAAACAGCCGGGTTTTCTTGCATTTTCAAGCCCCAATAGGAAACCCAATGCATCACACGGATTTCCTATTGTTTTGCCATCAGTTTGCCTTGGAGTGGCTCATTCCTTACCGGTATGGCTGATATCCTTCATAAGTTTGTAGGTTGAATAGTCACTTTCTTTTACTGAGCTTCTATAAACTTGCTGCATTTCATCCCTTTTCTCCTTTCCAACCGACGCTTCTATAATGGCCCAGACACTCTTGTGGCTATCCATAGCTGCATAATTTTTAAATGGAGTCACCACATGGTAGTTGGGTGTTCCGGGTCCGGCGGTTTGCCAGGAGTACCAATAATGTTGAAGGGAACCTTCCGCTTTAGCCACCAGGGCTTCCACCTCTTTGATAAGCGCAAAAAATTTGTGTCCGTTTTCCATATTCAGGTAAAACCTGTTGACACCGATGACTTCATCTTCCATGGCTACATTGGCACTTACCTCAGGAAGAAACCGGGTCACTTGATTGTTGGATTTTTCAATATGCTGATTGATCATCTGTCTTGCCAGGTTTGCACATTTGTTCCCGCTATCATCAGTAAGATCCATATCTCCCCAATTGGCCATGTCTGAGGCCAATACATAGACACTGCCTTCTCCTTGATCTTTCCGCCAGACTCTCCACTTCCATTCACCTTTGTTTTCAAGGTAGCAGTTCTTCCAGGCTTTGATCCCTTCCTGAAATTGCAGGTCGTGCCCGGGGATGATGGTTAACTCGGTTACATTCATCAAATGTCCCTTCGGGGCATCTTGGGCATGGGTTTCCTGAATTGTCACAAATAAAAGCAGAAAGCTAAAAAGCCCTTTCGATAACATTATCATTTTTGATTTCATGATTTTTTGGATTTGTTTGATTTGAATTTGCCTTGGATTTTCAAATTAAAAAAAGCGTTCGGGATGAATCCTGTGGTTTTCTGTCCGAAGCTGGGATTATACTTACCGAAGGTTTTCAAAATCGTAAAAAATTGAATATCTGAATGGTATATTTTCCTATCTTTAAAAATAGATATACAGTAGGGTTCCCGGTGGGTATTGACACTGTAAGAAAATAAGGCCATTTGGTGTATAGGGCTTCGTACCGATTTGGTAAAGTCAAAAACGGTAAACAATAGACTGATTCATTAGCGGTTCCAGCTTGGAATAGGGTTGGAAATGCATAACACGGGTTGAATAGATGAAAATACTTTTTTACAGTCTTGTTCTTTTGATTCCTTTAGGCTTGGACGCACAGATTTTTGAAGTGAGCGCGAATCGCAAGTACCGGGAGGTTTTTGTGGATACCGATAAATTTGGGGTGGAATATCTTGATGTGCTGGAAAATTCACTTTTGAACATGAAGGACAAGACCCTTCGCTTGAAGATTCTGAATGATCTTGGCTACTATTACCATACCCGAAACCTCAAAAAGTCTTTGGCATTTATCAATCAAGGTTTGGAAGAAGCATTGGACTTGGAAAACCTTTATTGGGAAGGGAAATTCCAAGTTTCCCAAGGTGCCGTGTTGCTGCGCATGGAGGAATTGGATTCTGCCGAAGAGGCGCTCAGGAGTGCCATGGGAAAAATTCCCGAGGAAGAAAGTTGGTTGCTTTATACCAACCTGGGTTATGTTTATGAAAGAAGGGGAGACCTGAGCAAAGCCTTTGAAATCGCCGGGGAATCTCTTCAAAGAGCGGAGGAACATCAAGATAGCAAGGGTAGGGCCATGGCGTATTCCGACCTCAGCAATCTGTTTTGGAAGCAGGGGAAATTTGAAAAAGGTTTGGAGTATGGCTTGAAAGCATTGCAATTATTCAAAAAAAGGGGGATAAAAGATCTGGATTATGATTTCACCTTTCACGTAGTGGGAAATAACCTGATCGCTTTGGGCAGATATGATGAAGCATTGGATTATTTTAATGCATCTGTTGAAATCGGGGAAAAATACGGTTTCTACAATAATCTCAGTGATACCTTCATTGCATTGGCTGATTTGTATATGGAATTGAACCAATTTGTCCAAGCGCAACAATCCGCAAATGCAGCATTAAAATACGCCCGCTTACTGGAAAATGATTTTATGATCATGCGCTCATTTTTAGCCCTTGGAAAACTGCAAAATACGCTTGGTGAATTTGACAATGCTTTGGAATATTTGCTTGAATGCATCGAGGTGGCAAAAAGTGATTTTGGAGATAAATTTTACCTTGCCCATGCCTACAAGGCATTGAGCAAATCGTATGAAGGAAAGGGCGATTTGCCTGAATCTTATGAGGCATTTAAAATTTTCCACCATTTACAGGAGGAAGTTTTTAATGCCGAGGCCGGTCAAAGGCTTGCCATGCTTCAGACCGAAATGGATGTGGCGCAAAAAGAAGCCACCATCAACATTCAGCAAGCCAGGCTTGATCAGCAAAAAACTTTGCAGGTATTTATTCTGATTCTGTTCGCGGTCCTGATTTTCTTTTTGGCAGTCCTTTATCGGGTATTTCTACGGAAAAAAACCTACAGTGAATTGCTCGAAAAGCAAAACAAAGAGAAGGAGTTTTTATTGAAAGAAATCCATCACAGGGTTAAAAACAACATGGAAATCATCTCCAGCCTTCTTTCCCTTCAAACAGCACAAATAGAGAACGACAGCCTTCAAAACATCATGATTGAAAGCCAAAATCGGGTCCACAGCATGGGTTTGATCCATCAGAACCTTTATCTGGGAGAAAACATGGCCGCCATTGAAATGAAAAAATACTTTCTGAATCTGGGTCAATATGTGCTGGAAACCTTTGGGGCCAGCGAAAGGATAAAAATCAATTGTGTCATGGATGCACTCGATCTTGACATTGACAGAGCCATTCCGATAGGTTTGATTGTGAATGAACT
The DNA here is from genome assembly GCF_030656585.1 of Rhodonellum sp. Lineage (NCBI taxonomy): Bacteria > Pseudomonadati > Bacteroidota > Cytophagia > Cytophagales > Cytophagaceae > Rhodonellum > Rhodonellum sp. The sequence continues at coordinate 25,083 of NZ_JAUSPP010000057.1, read as the reverse complement.
CTTGACCAATGCGTTGAAATATGCTTTTCCCGAAAACAAAATTGGAGAAATCGACATTAGTATGAAGGAAAGTGGTGGCAGCTTATTGCTAAAAGTAGCAGACAATGGTATCGGTATGCATGTTGATGGCCAAATCAGCGGCACCGGATTTGGAAGTCAGCTGATCGGCTTACTTTGTCGGCAGCTGGAAGGGAAGATGCATTTGATTCAGGAGGGAGGTACCCAGGTGTTTTTTGAATTTCATATCCAACATGCGGCATAATGTATAAAACCAGAATATTAATCGTAGAAGATGACATGATCATCGCCGCAAATATCTCTTTGCAGCTAAGCAAACTTGGATATGAGGTGACCGGAATAGAAACGCGGGGAGAAGAGGCTATTCATCATGCCCTCGAAAACGAACCGGATTTAATCCTGATGGATATTCGGCTCAAGGGAAAATTGGACGGCATCGCCACCGCCAAAGCCATTCATGAAAGGAAAGCCATCCCCTTGATTTACCTCACCGCCAATATTGATGAGGCGACATTCAATGAGGCCAAAAAAACCAATCCCTATGCTTTTATTGGCAAACCTTTTCATATGCTGAATCTGGAAAGAACCATCGCATTGGTGGTGAATCAAATTTCTGAAAAAGCGGGTGCGGAAAACGAGTCAGATGTGGCGGTGAATTTTTTGGAAGACCGTATTTTTATCAGGAACCAGAATAAACTGATCAAGCTGATGTTTGGGGAAATCCTCTATATAGAAGCCGAGCGCAATTATTGTAAAATTGTGACCCCTGAACAGACCTATACGATTGTCAGTGCACTGGGGCACCTCTGCGACAAATTGCCCAAGGACATTTTTCTGAGAGTACACAGGTCATTTTTGGTCAATATTTCCCATTTGGATGCCGTTGCAGATTCCCACCTCGAAATCGGCAAGAAGAGCATCCCCATCGGCAAGGGCTTGAAGGATCAGCTCTTCAAACGCATCCACAAAGTCTGATGGATTTTCCAAAACCTGCATGTTTCAGGGCTGGCGTTACTACTTTCTGCTTGGCTGCTTAATAATCTTGAATTAAAACTTCAGTTGGTGTTTTCAATTTGGAACTCAATTTTCTGATCATATTTAAAGTCAGTTTGCGTTAATTCCTGGCTGCCGGACAGGTTATCGTACTCAGCTTGCGTTCCAATACATCTTATCCAACAAAGTTGAGACTCAAAGTTAAATTTTACAATCAACCGATAATCATTTCCTTTGATGTTGAACACAATCCGATTATCCTTATTTTACCGCTTTTTTAGCGAAACCACGATACCGGGTTGAAAAAAAAAGGGCTAGGCGTGACAGCACTTGGTGAAATTTTAAATCCAGTGCCGGAATAGGTGTAATTCGATTAAGCCTCGTTTATTTTTATCTTTTTAATTTTATCCAATTCTTTAATTATCTGATTTCTTTCTTCTTCTATGTCAACATCATCTTGCAAACCCAGCCAAAATTTAGGAGTTGTGCCAAAATATTTACTTAACCTCAGTGCTGTAACAGCTGTAATTCTTCTCCTTCCTTTTACAATCTCACTGATTCTTGTTTGGGGAATATTGATGTCTTTTGATAGTCTATCTGCTGAAATTTCAAATTGTTTTAAAATTCCTCATTTAAAACTTCTCCCGGTTGTATGTTGCTTAATTTTTCCATAAATCAATAATCAATGATATCCATAATCTTTACTTCAGAAGCATTCCCATCAGACCATTTGAAGACAATTCTCCATTGATCCGAATGCTATAAAACCCTTTTAGATCATCTGATAACTTTTCCAGTCTATTTGATGGAGGAATTCGTAAATCAGCAATATTTTGGGAGTTATCAAGCATCCTAAGCTTTCTTCTTCCTGTTTCCTGAATATCTAATGGCCATTTAGGAATCCGTTCACCTATCCAGACTTTTTCAGTTTCTTTTGAACCAAAACCTGCAATTATTATGTGTTACGTTAGTAACGTTAAACGTAAGTAAAAAAGGTTTCTAATAGGAGGGATTTTTTGAGATAAAAACATTCATTATAACAACTTTCTATTGAACTTATTTCGTCCAAAATTCATCAGATATTTGGGGCGAAAAAATTATTTACCAACCTTTTCATAAAAACTTTTCTTTCCTGTTTTTAAGAAGTCAAAAAAGTTGATTCCTTAACACCTGCAAGTCTGAAGTGACTTGATCCCAATCCATGATGGATGCTGAATGAATGCGCAGCAGGTATTCCTGTCTTTTTGAAGAGAAGACACCTTTTTAGGATCTGGCAAACCTCAAAAGTTGTTCAAAATCACCCTTATCAGCTGCTCTGACTGCTTGTAGATAGTTAGAACGGGCCTTTCCCTCGTGTACTAAATCATCTGTTCCCCAACTGAATAATGGCATTTTATAAACCTTACCAATAATTACATCTGCCATCAATCTACTCTGTCTACCATTTCCATTGGCAAAGCAATGTATACTTACAATTCTGTGTTTAAATCTTAAAGCTGTCTCATCAGCGGTAAATGTTTTATTTTGAATCCAGTAGTATGTATCATCACAAAGGTTTTTCAGTGCCGTGGGAATTTGCCATTTATCTATACCCAAATTTTTCCCGGTCTTTCTGAATTTTCCAGCCCATGCCCAAACGTCTCCATACATCCGTTGATGTAAATTACATATAAACTTTTCGGTTAAAATCGTTTTTGCTGTTAAGGGTCTACTCAAAACCCATTGCATGGCTTCTTCAATATTGTGTTGTTCAAATTCGTCCAACTCTTCACGGCTAGCTATTGTAGGGATCAGGAGAGCTTCTTTTTCATCCTCATCTAATGGCGTTTGTCCATTGATGTATACCAAGTCTAATCCCATAAAGCTTTGGGAAGTTCTCTTTTAATAATGATTATCCGTTCTTCAATCGCTTTTTTAAGTTGTTGTTTCGTGTTTTCCTGATCTTCAAGTTTCATGGTGTTTGAAGTTCGGGAAACTATTTTTTCAGCTAAAGAACGGGCTTTTATATCAAGGTAATTTTCCAAAGACCCATCCTTTGGAACAAAGCCATAGACAAGCTCCATATCTAAAGCCCTTGCAGTTTCTCTTAATGATCTAAGTGTTATTGAGCCTTCTTTTTCTCTCATCTCAATTTCCTGAACACTTTGTTTTGTCATTTTCAATTTATTGGCCAGCTGCTGCAAGGACATCCCAAAAGCCAGTCGGATGGCTCTAATCCATCCGGTAGGAGGGTTCGGCAATTCCTGGGCATGAGAAAATCGCTTTACCTTTGATTCAAGTTGATCGAGTTGAATTTTCTTTTTATCCATAATGTCAGCCTTTAACCTGATTAAATATCCATAAAAGTAAGGCTAATGCCTGACAAATAAAAATTATAATCAGGCAATAACCTGACGATCACAAAAACTGCAAAGACCCCAAAAAATTATCAGAGCATTCATACGATGCACACGCATTCGGCAAATCCGAATTCCCACAGAGCAAAGGATATCCCATCACCGATATTAAAGGAACTCAATAACCACCACCCGCTTCGGTTTTTCCAGAAACGGCTACCCTCGGGAATATTTATCTTTGGCTTTTTCAGCCCGTATCCCAAAGGATTTGCCCCTGACCAATCTTTGATGGATGCTGCGTGAATGCACAGCAGGCATTCCTGTAATTTGGACCTGGTGTTGCAAATCCCCAAACTCAAGAACATAGGTGATCTGTATTTCTTTAATAGTATTGCTTTCTTGGGTTTTTTATTCTGATTATGGGGCAATGGTCTACCTAGTGGTGTTTTTTCTTAAGTTGTTGGGATTTATTTGTATTTCTCCACCGATTGCTCTTAAAACTTTCATAATTGTCTCAAATTGGGGTTTAGCGCCATCAGATAAAGCTTTATATAAACTGGGCCTGCTTAAGCCGGTTTCTTGAGCAATCTTTGTCATTCCAATTGATTTTGCAATATGTCCGATTGCTACAATGACATCGGAATCATTCCCTTCTGCCAAAACAGTGTTCAGGTATTCGGCTATCATTTCGTTATTGTCTAAATAGTCTGCGATATCAAATTTTGAAATTTCCATTGCTCTTATTTAAGTTAGAACCCTTAAACCCTTTGGTTTTCTGGGTCATTTGTCAAATCCGTCTGTTTTATAGGATTGTATTTTACTATTCTATTTTCTCTGAAAATCTGATTGCGATTGATGCCGCTATGATAAAATTGTTCTCTGACAGGGTGTTTTTAGTTTCAAAAACTTTGTCCTTGCTGTTTAAGCAACGCCCTTCCAATCTACAAACGATATTTGTTGTCGGTGAGTAATCAAAATTTAATGAAAGTCCACTTGTTTTAAATCCATTTGGTGTGTTTGTAGGATTGATGATTCCTGATTCGTCATGGTAATATTCTGCTCTTATGGCTGTGTTCCAATTTTTATTTATCGTGTATCGTCCTATTATTACTGGACTCAACCAAAGGTCATAAACTGAACTCCCTTGTATTCTCTGCTGTGTTCCGATGTCGAATCCTGTGATTAAGCCAAACTTTTCTGTCAATTGAAATTGCCCGTAAAAATTATTGAAGTAACGCATTCTCCTTGTCGTATCGGGGTCGTCTGTTCCAATGAAAGTACTCCAATTAAATGTGACTTTTTCTGTAGGACTAAAATTTATTTGAGTTCCAAATGAGGGCAATGAATTTCCTTGTAGCCGTTGGATGCGTTGCCATCCGTTCACGATTAATCCTGCAAATTCCCATTTGCTGCCTGGGTGATAAGTTAATTTTGCTCCTGACAAAAAATAAGGTGAGTTTTCAGCCAACATAGACCGTGTCAAGGTCCAATTGTCGGCAGAAATAGCACTTTCAAAGCCAATATGGGACGCAAAAACACCTGCATCCAACCAAAGATTATTTTTCCTGTTAAGCGACAAACCAACATTCGCTTCGAAAATGTTTTTGAGTAGTCCAGGTTCTTCTGAATAGTTGTCATTGGCATAAGTGCCTGTTTGTAAGGCTAAATTTGCCCGGTATTTTGTGTGTTCCAAACCAACTTTCACAATACCTAAGTTCAGGTTAAACTCGTTGTGTCGGTTGTGATTAAATAGAAATGCTTGTCTTTCTGCACCTTGTGGTTGGTTGAAATCATACACATAAAAAACGTCCAAAAAGGCCGAAATATTCAAAGCTGGCTTTTGTTGCCAAATACTGTCATTTTGAGCCGAAACAATATTGCTCAAACAGGAAAAAAGCAGCATCAAATATATTCTTACTTGCATTGATGAATTGGGTTTGAACAATTACCCTTATGAGCCATAAAACCATAGGATGAATTTCCGTCCAAGTCTTCTTTGTAGATGAGGTATTCGCAACCTTCATAGACAATTACAGATACTTTATTTTCAGGGATTTTTTTTATTTCATGCTCGATAGAACTTTTTTCAGAATTTTCAATCTGTGTTTTATCGCCCTGCAAATTACAGGATGCTGAAATTATTAAAACCAATATTGTGGATGCAAATTTTTTCATCATCTTAATTTTTGTTTCAGGAAGATTTGTAAATCCTTGTTTGAACCATAAAGAACTAAAATGTCGTTTGGTTCAAGTATGGTATCCGCTGATGCGACACCTTGAATCTGTGTTTCGGTTTTGGATTTACCGATAACACTCTTTACTTCTACTTTCTTAATGATAGTCAGTACCAATAAATTAAAATCCTTACGAAAACCCACTCCACGAACTGTTTTACCCACGTAATCAGCAGGTACTTTTGCTTCAATAATACTGAAATCAGCATTTAATTCAAAAGAATCCACGACGTTACTAAGGCATAATTTTTTTGCCCATCGCTCAGCTGTTTCTTCTTCGGGGTGTACAATTTCATCCACTCCGATCGCCTGTAAAATCTTTTCGTGCAATGGATTGATGGCTCGACTTATCAAACGTTTGACCTGAAAATTTTTCAACAGTGCTGTTGTCATAATATTTGCGCCTTGGTCTTCGCCAATGGCAACGAGCACAATGTCAGTTTCTTTTAATGGAAGCCCTGAAACAGTAAACTCGTCTGTTGCATCCATACAAATCGTATGAGAAATTTTTTCTTTATAAGCATCCACTTTTGCCATGCTGTTATCAATTCCGATGACTTCATTCCCTAGTTCAGTGAGTTTCTGAGCAAGTGAAGCCCCAAAATTCCCAAGGCCGAATATGATATATTTCATCTTTTACTATTTTTAATTTATTGTGATTTCTTCTTTTGGGTAGCTGTAGTTTTTATACTTTGCTCTCTTGAATACCGCTATCACCAATGAAAGCATACTGATACGTCCAACAAACATGACAACTATAATGATAAATTTACTGACGCTGCTCAAGTCACCTGTAATGCCTAAACTTAAACCTACTGTACTGTATGCCGAAATACACTCAAAAGCGATTTCCTTTAATTGTTTTTCGGGGTCAAAAAAGGAAATAAACAGTATGGCAAAACAGATGACAACCAATGACAAAGAGATAATGGCAAATGCTCTCCGAACAGAAATATCAGCTATTTCCCGTCTGTAAATTTCAGTTCTTGATTTTCCTTTTGCCAAACTCAAAACATTCAATATCGCAATGGCAAAAGTACTTGTTTTTATGCCACCTCCCGTGGATTGGGGCGAAGCACCAATCCACATCAAAAGAAATACCATCATCACAGTGGGTAGGGCCATCGCCGCGGTGTCTATGGTGTTAAAACCAGCTGTTCTTGGTGTGGTTGCTCCAAAGAGTGCCGTTACTACTTTCCCAAATGCATTGTGTTCGGCTAAGGTATTGTTGTATTCGAGAAGGTAAAAAATGACAAAAGCCACCAATGAAATGGAAAGCGTGGTAACCAATGTAATTCGACTGTTTAAGTTCAATACCCAAGGTCTGTATTTACTTCTTTTGGATGAAAATAAAGTAATGATTTTGTATTTTAAATATTTAAGAATGTTCACCACTATTGGAAAACCCAGACCGCCAAGTACAAATGTGAGAATAATAACCAATTGAAGGTAATAATTGAATCTAAAGCCTGTCTCGTACAAACTGTTGGTTAATGTTGAAAATCCTGCATTGCAAAATGCCGAAATAGAATGAAATGCAGAGAAAAATAGTTGTTCCGACTGAGAACCAAAGTTGCTGGAATCTATGCTCGTGTATATTAAAAATCCTGCAAACAGTTCTATACCAAATGTAATGAGAATGATGTATTTTAAAGTCGAAAATACTTCTCCCAATTTCTTTGCGCTGGTCATATCGCTTAAGGCCAATTGGTTTTCATAAGTAGTGCCGCCTTTAAAGAAATAGCTGAAATAACTCGCAAAAGTCAAAATCCCCAAACCCCCCACTTGTATTAAGATCATGATGATTGTTTGACCAAACAATGTAAAATGTGTGCCTGTATCCACCACCACCAATCCAGTAACACAAACTGCACTGGTTGAAGTGAATAAAGCATCTAAATAGGAAATTCCGTCATAAGTAGCATTCGGTAAAATCAATATAAATGAACCAATAATAATGATGACTAAAAAACTCAGTATGAAAAGTTGTGCCGGATTGAGAACAGTCCTTTTGAAGTTTATTTTGATTTCCGAAGACTCTCGAATGAAAGTAAGCAGAACAGCAATTTTGACCCAAATGGGATTTTCGAGAAGTAAATCGGTTTCAAAGGGTACACCTATAAAGAGATACATGTAAAATACCCATAGCGTAAATGCTATGGATATAAGGTCAAAAACAAAAACTTTCCTTTCTAATAATTTGGCATTTTGAATATATCGGGCAGCTGTTGCTAGGATGCCAACTCCAAGCACCACAAAGTAAAAGCTATCCAATAGTCGTTGAGAAAGGGCATTTTGATAAAACCCGAAGTCCGAAATAATGGCAATCAGTCCTGTCAGGCTAATCCAAAATGCAATTCTATAAAACAATTTTAAGTCTAAATTCATTTATTGTTTTGTTTCCTTTTCTGTCGGATTCTGTTCAAAGTGTCGGTTTCCTAAGCTTCAGACAACTTTTTTCCTCCCCCCAATTCTCCCGCTATTGGAGCATCTTGTGACCAATACCGCTGCAGCAAGCGGATATCTTTGGCTTATCCAAATCTAATTGTTTTTTTGAGAGGCTAGTCCTTACTTTAAAAAATTCTTTGCTCAATTCCTTGGGTAGTGATACTCCTTTCTGTAATCTCTCCTTTCATCCAAAATCCACCTTAACCCCCCTCCACAATCCCAATCTCCTCTTCCGTCAACCCATAAAGCGCATAAACCAATTGATCTATTTGTTTCTCAATCTCGCTTGTGTCGGCAGAAGAGTCCTGTTTTTTGATGGAAAGAATTTCATTCACTAATTCTTCAATTTCTTGCTCTTGTTTTTCTGAGGGTTCTTTAATTGGCAACAATTCGATTTTGTATTTTTTCCATCTATTTGTTCCCATTCCTGTGGTAGTACCTATAAGATTGAAATACCATTCTGAAACCCTTGAATTAAGGATGGCCAATAGAAATTTAAGTTTCTCCCCAGTCATTAAAAAAGTTGTGGCTTCTGCATAGAACTTGGAATCATCATAGGCAAACTTCGGCTTGTCGGAAATTTCACCCCAAATTATTTTCGGTTTTTCAAAGTCTTTCCAATATGATATTGAATCCTGAGTTTCAAACCATTTATTATTTGTTTTCTTTCGACTCCCAATTTCGCCACTTTGTTCTAATCTTTTTTTCCCAACTTTTAAAAAATAATCATTTATATCTGGATAATCATAGATATTAATTTTCAGACTTGGGAACGTGCAAATTGCCCATTGTTTAGAAAAATCATGCGCATATCTTTTTAGATCTCTACCTCTTACAATTGGTTTTAGGACTTCAGAGTTTTTGGCATCAAGATCAATCAATTCATTTTTCTTCTCTTCGTTGATAATAAAGGCTTCATTGAACCCTGTTTTTATTCCAAAATTGATTTTAACATCGTAATCTTTTAATAGCTTGGTCTCCGTTTCAATTTTTATTTTCAATTCGCCTGCTACCTGTTCTCCTATAAACCATTCAGATGTTTCAGGTACGACAAAATCAAAGTGATTCTTTTTAAAATATTCTGCTAAAGAACTTCCTAAATGATAATCATTAGATAAGTTGACCACTAGGATGGAATCCGTCAGTTTCCTTTTCTGTAAGATCATGATATTGGATTCTACTGTAGCTTCATCAAATATCTGGACGTCTTCAATATTCATTAAAGCGATGGGCTGCAGATATTTCAGCAAATGTTCTTTTAACAATGTCCCATATATAGCACGTAGCCAAGAATTAGAAGTGATATAGGTCAAAAAGCCTTCTTTTCTGAGTATTCGTCCACCCAATTCATAGAATAAACAATAGATGTCGGTACCCTTTGAATAGGTTTCAAAACCTGCTCTTGCAAAATAGTCTGCCTGATCTTTTAATTTAGACATTGAAAAATAAGGCGGATTCCCGATCACCACATCAAAACCCACAAAATCCCCCTCGTCATTCAGCACCTCCGGAAATTCAAAGCGCCATTCAAAGGCATTTTCAAAGATCTTATTGCCTTTGATTTCTTCGATTTCGGTTTCCAGTTGGTTGAGGTTGGCTTCCAGTTTGGCGGCTTTGGCCAGGCGTTCTTTTTTCAGTTTGGGACTTTCTTCAAAGAGGCCCTGCTGCATGGTGAGGTTGTAGAGTTCTCCGGCCAGTTGGGCCTTGCGCTTGATCTTGGGGTCGTTCTTGGCGATTTCACTCCGAAAATCCGATTTGATATCGGCAATCAGCCGCTCCATTTCTCTTTTTTCTTCCTTGGTTTTGGCATTGCGGTAGGTCGCCACCGCGATGCGATAGCTGTCTATGGACCATTTGCTCTTTTTCAAGGCCTGCTTCAGGTCGGCATCTATGGCAAAGCGGCTGACCAGCGAGTTGCCGCATTTGATATTGATGTCTATGTTGGGCAGGGTTTCGAGCTCCCGGGAAAAACCTTGAAGGTCTTCGTCCTGCTGCTTGTAATATGCACTCTTCAGCAGTTCTATCCAAAGCCTGAGCCGGCAGATTTTGACCGAATTGGGATTGATATCCACCCCAAATAGACAGCTTTCGATCAGGATTTGCTTTTCGTGGAACAGCGTTTCCTGGATGCGTTGGCTCTCCTTGGATTTGGGATTGTATTGGTACAATATCCCTTCTTCGTCTGTGACGATAAGCTCGTCATTGACGACTTCTACCGTATAGCTGCTCAAGGGTTCGTAATGGGCATCCACCAGGACTTTCAGCTCGCTTTTGATGGCGAGCAGTTCGTTCAGTACCGAAACCAAGAAATGTCCCGAGCCCACGGCCGGGTCGATGATCTTCAGGCTGTTGATGATTTGATTGGCCGATTTTCTGACTTCCTTTCTGTTTCCTGCTTTTATTTCTTCTTGGATGTCCTCTTTGAGTTCTTCAAAGGATTTGCAATTCCAGCCTTTGGCCTCGTTGAATTTCTGTACCACTGCCTTCCGGATGGTTTCACCGGACATGTACATGGTGACAAATCCGGGTGTAAAGATGGACCCCTCCTTGTAGCCATTGATTTTTTCGAAGATCAATCCTAGCACGGAGGCATTGATCAAGGTCTTGTTGTCTTCCTGAATATCCTCTCCACCTTCTGCCCCAAAATCATAGGCCTCCAGGAATCGGAACAGATACTCCAAAGTTGGCATTTCGCCGCTGAGCTTTTTGCCCTTGTCATCTTTGAGGACGGTCTGCGAAAAAATCGGGATTTTCTTGTCGTCTCTCAGATTGCTGATAAACAAAGTGGAATGCTCTATTTCCGTAGGTTCAAAAAGCGAGGAATTGAGATAGGGGACTTTGTCGAACGCTTTTTTTACATCTTCGTTTCGTTCTGGGTACCTGCGTGCCAGAACCTGAAAAAACAAACCATTGAGGTCGTCATAGCTTTTGATTTTATCAAGATTCAGGAATGCATAAGCCGTATCGCCACGGTGATAGGTGAGGAGCTGGGCTTCCAGCAATTTCAAGAACAGGATCCTATTGATCCAGGTGATGGTCAGCTCCAGGGCAACAGTGAATAGCCGTTCCTGTTGGGTGTTTCCAAACTGGCTGGGGCGCTCCAGACGGCTGATCTTGTCCATGCTGTCCAGCTGAATGATGGCATCTTCCAGGATACTGCCCGTATTCCGCTCGCCTTCTTTGTTTCGGTTGATCAGTTTTTTGCCGCCTTCCTTGGTTTCGGTCAGCCCGATGATGTGGAGAAACTCACTGTAAAACCTTTTGTCGAGGCTGTTGCTGTCGTTGGTGAAGGGGAGCTTTAGGAGGTGCTCGGGAGACAGCAATTTGAAAAGGGCAATTAGTATGTTGTCATCCGCTTTGTCGGCGTTCCGCAGCGGTTTTTGGTAATCCTGAAGGTTGAAGTAGGTAAATTCAATTTCGGGTTCGAGCGCCGCAATAAACGGTTCGGCGATCTGTCTGTAGAAAAAGTCTGTTTTGGTATCCGCCAAGCGTCCCCCTTCAAAATCCTGGAATTGCTTGACCAGGTTTTTGTTTTGGGCAAACAAGCGGTCAAAGGTGGTGGCATCAAAGATAAACCATTCATTGATATTGGTGATGACCAGTTGCCTGACCTCAAGATTCTTGTGTGTGATCCGCTCGCGGAGATAGTACAGGACCAGTTCCTGAAAGGCTTTGGTGTTCAGCTTTTCGGCGCCATTGGACACCTGAGGCATTTCGGTTTTGTTGGTCGGCTTTTTGGCTTCGATGATCACGGCCACCGGGCTGCTGGACTTGTCCCCGTTGTGGATGACCAGGTCATTTCGCCCTTTGGTATTGATGTAGTGGTTGGGCTCGTAATAGGTTTTCTTCAGAAAGTCAATGACCAGGTTTTTATGGAACTCCTCCGATTCGGTGTCATTGGTCCTGTCGAGCAGCTGGATCAGGTTGGTCTTAAACCGCTCAATGTCTGTCCTGTTCGGTTTAACTTTTAAAAATGCCTTGTTGAGCGCCTTCCTCGGTTTCAGTCTGTTGATTTTCATTTACACGGTAAATTTCTTTTCGGTGGCATAAGATAGTTTTTTTCTGGGGCTTATTAGTTCTGGATGTTGAAAAAATAGCGATTGCCCATAGAATTTTTACATGCCCGCGCTGGGTGTAGTTTTTACTACATCCAAATATTGGTGAATGCCCAATGAAATGCTTCACGCAATAAGCCATTTCCAATGGCAAAAGGAAAAACGAATCCGGTTACAGCTGAATGTTTTTGCTACTCGAATTGCAAATTCGAGGGATAGGAAGGCGTAGTGGCATACTACGCCTAGCGCCTGACATTACGCCTAGCGCCCTGGGTGTAGTTTTTACTACACCCAAATATTGTTGAATTCCCAATGGAATGCCTCACGCAATAAGCCATTTCCAATGGCTAAAGCAAAAACGAATACCGGTTTCAATCGAATGTTGTCATTACTCGAATTACATATTCGAAGGATAGGAAGGCGTAGTGGCATACTACGCCTAGCGCAGTTTTTTGCTGCTGGTGTGGATTTTTTTCTTCTTTTTCCGGGTTTAGCCCAAAAAAAAAGCATTCACTTGACAATCCAAGACCATTGGATTGTCAAGTGAATGCAAATGGCTTCTGGTGGAAAGGGTAGTTTCAAAAGCAAAATTTTCCCATGGATGATTTTCAGTGGTTTTCCTTTTTTTCAATAATTTTTATGGAATTAATTTATCTGCACGGAGATCTTCAAAAAGCTCAATAAAGGAATCCAGGGTAGGTTTGTAGGTTGTAAATCCCAGTTTCCTACTCAAGGACATATCTGTCATAATCTCTATCGGTCGGCTCAAATCCAAATCGGTATGCCAGGCAGAGGCCAGCTTTAAAAGGTTATTTTCTTTCAAATTGTATTTCGAAGCGATATCATTCCATACTTCTTCGTCCCCTGCCATTTGCTGCTCCAGGGATTTGATCTCTCCTGTATACCCTTGTATTTCTAAGCCGAAATAATTTGCGATTTGTTCCCACATCCATTTCCATCTAAAAATATCTCCATTGGTGATATTAAAAGCTTTATTTTGAGCAGCCTGCGTCGTAGAAGCCCAGATCAACTGATCTGCCAAAACATTGGCATCTGTCATATCTGAAATGCCTTCCCACTGTGCTTCAGATCCAGGCCAGGTAAAAGCTTGTCCTTTTTCCTTACAGATGCTTGCTTAAACTGCCAAGGTAGTGCCCTTATTCATCAAGTTGCCTACGGCTTTGCCAATGACTGTGTGAGGGCGATGGATACTCCAAGTAAATCCGTCTCTTGCAGCAGCTGCGTAGACCTCATCTTCCTGTGCATAATAAAAATTAGGCGTGTCCAGACGGGGATGATCTTCCCTAAACGGCGTCAGTGGAGATGCTCCTTTGGCATAATCATCAAAAGGTCCCAAATAATGTTTAAGTCCGGTCACCAAAGCGACATGTCTGATGGATTTATGAGGTGAAAGGGTATTCAAAAGATTCTTGACCATGCTGCTGTTTACTTTTATGTTTTCCGCTTCGGTAGCATGGCGCATCCAGGTAGATAGGTATACATGGCTGGGTTTTACCTCTGCCAAAGCTTTTTGCAGGTCTGCTTCATCCAGCAAGTTTGCTGCTACAGGAATTAGGGACTCAATGCTTATATTCGGGTTTCTGGATAACCCATAAGTTTTCCATCCTTTCTTGATCAGTGAATCGGCTACACTACTTCCTGTGATTCCGGTTACCCCAACTACCAATGCTATTTTATCTTCCATCTTTTTTATCTGCAAATTTCAGAAATTTTTCAGGGTTCTAAAAGGACATAGATCACGCCATGCATGTGCGCTAAGTCACACTATATGGATAAGCGGCTAAGGGTTTCACGGCTGATACCCAAATAAGAGGCGATCAACTTTTTTGGAAGCCTGTTGACCAGATCAGGATAAAGTTCTTTAAATAGTCGGTAGCGATCTTCAGAATTTTGGCTCATAAGTGATAAAATCCTTTTTTGCAGGGCGATGTACCCTGCAGTGGTTTTTTTCAAGAAAAAATACTCCATTTTTTGGCATTCGACACAAAGCTTTTCCCTGTTGTCTATAGAGATGGCCAGTGCTTGGGTATTCTCCAGACAATCAATATTTAAAGTAGCGTCTAACCGATTATGATAGGCCTGAGGGTCAGAAATCCACCAATCCTCCATGGCAAATTGAATGATGTGTTCTTTCCCATCTTCATCAGTAAAAGATGATTTCAAGAGCCCCTTTGACACAAAATGATCATAAGGTGCGGAAGAGCCAGCTTGCACCACATATTGATGTTTTTTATAATTTTTGGCTTCAAAGTGGCGCAGTACTAAATCATATTCATTGTCTGTCAATATGACTATGGCTTCAATTTGTTTCCTCAAGGCATCTTTTATTCCCATTCCAGCTCTTTTCTGTTTTTAAAAATTAAACCCATGTTCTGCCAGAGCAATTCAACTCCACCCTATAATTACTTAATTGTCATTCAGTTGTTTGTTGTTTTTTCCCTCACACTATTTGTTACTACACTTTAGTTCACCAAATAGTCTGATTTTCTTGCAGTTTCAAACCATAAGGAAACCGAATGGATATTTCGGGTCAAATGAATAAGGGGATTACAAAAACTTCTTGCGGGATGCTTACCAATGCAATCTAGCAAATATAAAGTAAGGGTATTCTAATCGACTTTTTATTAGATTTTATTCAATTTCCAGTGGTCATGATCAGTCTGATCATGCCTTTTGCAAATAAAGGGGAATTAAAGGCTACCCACGCTGGGTGTAGTTTCAACTACTCCTAATGTTGGTGAATCCATACTGGAATGCTGCAAGTCGATGCTTGTTGGGAGCGCTTACTTTTTTCCGACGCTGATTTTGCTTCGGATAAAATCAAGGTCTGATGTTGGCGCGTTTTTGGAAATGGCGACGGTGATCTGGGTATTGCCCAGGAGGGTGTCTTTCAAAATGTAATCCGGATGGACGATTGTCCTGTTTTTGGGATTCTCCAGCACATAGTAATCGTATGTAGGTTGGTCGGCGATGGCATAAAACAGGATATTCCTAAAAATTGGTTTTGCGGGGTTCAGGTTTCTGAACTGCTTTTGATTGACCGCAAATTCAAAATCCCCAAAAGTCAGGGAATGGAAATTGGCTTCCGGATTGGAAACCGACACATAATTGTCCTCGGAACCAATTTTCGTTTCTTCGGCAATCTTGCTGAAAGGGGAGCAGCCAATGGCAAATATGGAGCAGACAAAGAGGAGGTATTTCATGGTTCACATTTTTAATTGCGGCTGCCAATGTAAATCCGCTGTTCGGGATTTGCAATCCCGAACCCAGATATTACAGGATTTGTAATCCTGGTAATCGTCCTATTTCCTGAAGGTCTCCGAAAACTGAATGGCCATGGATGCGGCGATGATCAGGTTATGATGTGTTGGGTCTGTTTTGGTTTCAAAGATCTTGTCCTTGCTCTTCAGCCATCGTCCTTCCAGTCTGCAAACCAGGTTTGGGGCAGGGGAGTAGTCTAGAGTGATGGAAAGACCAGTGGTCCGGAAACCGTTCGCAGTTTCAGTTGGAATCATAATGCCCGTTTCGTCCTGGTAGTATTCGGCCCGGATCGCGGTTTTCCAGGTGTTGTTGAGGGCGTATTGTCCTATGAAGACAGGGCTGAGCCAAAAATCAGTAGCTGTACTTCCCTTTGATCTTTGTTGGGTCCCGATGTCAAGGCCTGTGACAAAACCCAATTTTTCCGTGGGTTGAAATTGTCCATAAAAGTTACTGAAGTAACGCATGCGCCTGTTGGCATCTGGATCGTCTGTACCGATAAATGTGCTCCAGTTTAGGGTTGTTTTTTCGGTTGGGCTGAAGTTCACTTGGGTTCCAAATGCCGGGAGGGAATTTCCCTCTAAGCGTTGAATGCGTTGCCAACCGTTGACCATCAGTCCCGCGAATTCCCATTTCTGGTTGGGCGTGTAGGTCAATTTTGCGCCTGTCAAAAAATAGGGTGAATTCTCCGCCATCAAGGAACGTGTCAGGGTCATATTGTCCATGGAAATGGCACTTTCAAAGCCGATATGGGAAGGCAAAACTCCGGTATCCAACCACAGGTTGTTTTTCTTGTTGAGTGAAATGCCGATGTTGGCTTCAAAAATATTTTTCAACAGTCCGGGTTCTGCTGCATAATTGTCATTGGCATAGGTGCCTGTCTGCAAGGCAAAATTGGCTCTGTATTTCGTGTGGGCCAAGGCCAATTTCACCAAGCCCAAATTCAAATTGAATTCATTGTGTCGGTTATGGTTGAACAAAAACGGCTGCCTTTCCATGCCCTGGGGCTCGTTAAGATCATAGAGATAAAACACGTCAGTAAAACCGAAAATGCTTATTTCTGGTTTCTGTTGCCAAACGCTGTCGACCTGCGCGGATAGGCTGAAACTCATCAAGCTCAACAGCAATATTCCTTTAAAAAGCTTCATCCATTTTAGTTTTAACCGCCATGCTCTTCGGGATTTCGCTGTCCGCGTTGTTCGGGATTTGCAATCTTTAACCAAAGGTAATTCAGGATTTGCAATCCTGCTCTGAAACGAACAAACAATTTAAGATTTGTAATCCCTCGGACCAGATCATTCTTTAAAGGGGTCTGAAACGGAATGAAAATCAGGCTATTTGGAGAATAATGGGTTTTAGTTATTGGTGGGCAAATTCTGGTTGGTTTGGACCTGGGAATGCATCATGATGATCAGGGTAAGCCGCTTGACAAGGGTCTGGAATGCAATTCGATGACAAGAAAATACCTTTGTCGATATTTTCGGCTAATCTTAAAAGGCTGCTTTTTAATCTTATTCTTTGGTAAAAAATAAATTTTAAAATATTAATTTAATAATAGTTTTTAAATGAAAAACTATATATTATATTTATTATAATTTTAATATGTAAATAAATAATTCTTTAATTAATTTTATTTTTGTCTTGTTTCAAATTTTTCCTAAGCGTATTTCAATAGTATAAAAGGACTGTACAAATTTTTTTTGGTCCTGAAATCATCAAAGAATGGATTTTACGAACATCAATTCCAACATCTTTTTTGGTAACCCAGGTCAAAGCACAAGACTACCCATGTTAGGTTTTTGAAGGCTATTTCATCTTGAAAATGCTTCATGATCAGATAGTGGTTAAGGGTTTTGATTTACCAGAGTACTGAAACAAAAGAAAACAAAAAAGTGGAGACCAGAGCCCACTTTAAAAAACGGGGTGATACTGAAAAACCTTACGAGTAGGAAAAAAATAAGCAAATTCCACATGAAAAATCTATTAAAACTGTTTGTTGTGGTTATGGGATTCACAATGGCTACGGAGTCTTATGCGCAATCATTTGTGGTCAAAGGCGGATTGAACTTGTCAAAATTTCTTGCAAAAGATGATGAGGGCACCTACAGTGATGATTTTAAGATGAATCCGGGTTTCCTTTTTGGGGTAACATCGGAATTCCCAATATCCGAGGTGTTTTCATTTGAAACCGGCTTACTTCTCTCCAGTAAAGGAGTGAAAATAAGTGAAGAAGAATCGATTTTTGAGGAAATGGTTGAGTTTGATTCGAGAGTGAATCTTCTTTATCTTGATATTCCGCTGCTTGCCAAGGCCACGGCTGACCTGGGGTCAGCAAAAATTTATGGTGCTTTCGGGCCCTATATTGGAATGGGTTTAAGCGGGAAAATCAAATCTGAATTCACCAGCATGGGCGAAACTGAAAAAACCGAAGAAGATGTTAAATGGGGTTCGGGTGAAGATGATGACTTTAGAAGGCTTGATTATGGTTTGTCTTTTGGGGCAGGGGTAGAAATAAATGCGATTCAAATTGGATTGTCTTATGGTTTGGGTCTGGCAAATATTTCGCCGAGTTCTGAAGGTGGTGCCAAAGTGAACAACAGGGTACTTGGGATATCTTTGGGTTACCGATTTGGAGGAAATTAATACGAGCCTTCCTTGGGTGTAGTTTATACTACACCCAGCTGTTTGAGATTTATAATCTCGAACCACAGATAAACCAGGATTTGCAATCCTACACAGAAACGAGCCCGCGATTCGGATTCTCCCAGTCCAAGTATCCGCACTGGGTGTAGTTTATACTACACCCTAATATTGGTGAATTCCCAGTGGAAAGTCACACGCAATATGCCATTTCCAATGGCAAAAAGAATAAACGAATCAGCCTCCAACCGAATGTTCTTGCTACTCGAATTGCAAATTCGAGGGATAGGAAGGCGTAGTGGCATACTACGCCTAGCGCCATAGGTTAAGTTTTTACTACCCCCAGATATTGGTGAATTCCCAATGGAAAGCCACACGCAATATGCCATTTCCAATGGCAAAAAGAATAAACGAATCCAGCTTCAACCGAATGTTCTTGCTACTCGAATTGCAAATTCGAAGGATAGGAAGGCGTAGTGGAATACTACGCCTAGCGCCCTCCGTGTAGTTTATACCGCACTGGGTGTAGTTTATACTACACCCTAATATTGGTGAATTCCCAATGGAAAGCCACACGCAATATGCCATTTCCAATGGCAAAAAGAATAAACGAATCCGGCTTCAACTGAATGTTTTGGTTACTCGAATTACAAATTCGAAGGATAGGAAGGCGTAGTGGAATACTACGCCTAGCGCCTGAAATTGCGCCGAACACGCTAGGTGTAGTTTCAGATCCTATAAAAAGATAAAATAATCTGTCACGTATTTAAAAATGATGAAGAATTTAAGTTAAATTCGTGACAATATTTTTTTATAACAAACAACTATGGAACTCAAACATATAATCGGGCAAAATCTATATTCCTTTAGGGAAAGCGGAGGTTATTCCCAACTTCAGGTAGCAGAGTTTTTAGGAGTGGACCGTTCCTTAATCGCGCATTATGAAGCGGGGAGGCGTGAAGTTTCTTTTGTACACCTGAAGAAAATTTCTGATCTTTTCAATATTGAGGTTGAGGATTTAATGGAAATGGATGGGTATAAAAATACTGTAAATCATGCCTTTGCATTTAGAAATGAAGGATTGGATACGGTTGGTCTGCAGGCCATCGCCAAATTTCAAAAGGTTGTAAAAAATTATCTAAAAATGAAAAAGATGGCAAGTGAAGAAGGATGATTTGCTTCGGTTGGAGCTTAAGGAAAAAGCCTCGGGCTTCAGGCAAAAATTTGGATATGCAGAAACGGATCCCATTTACTTAAAAAGCTTCCTGTTGAAAAACAATGTCATCACTGTTTTTTCTGATTTGGGGGAGGGATTGTCTGGTATGGCTTTGAAAGTGCAGGAAGATCGGTTTATGCTGGTTAATCATGGACAATCTTTGGGAAGGCAGCACTTTACGATTGCCCACGAGTTGTACCACCTTTTTGTACAGGAAAACTTCGTTTCCCGGAAATGTGTGACAGGATTGTTTTCCAATCAAAAGGATTTAGAGGAAAAAAAAGCGGATTTGTTTGCCGCCAATTTATTGTTGCCGGAAACAGGCATGTTAAATTTAATTCCCATTGCCGAACGATCAGGTAAAATAAGTGAACAAACAATTTTCAAAATCCAGCAATATTATTCAGTATCTGTCAAGGCCGTCATCTTTAGATTGTTTGCAATGGGTCTGGTGGATAAATCTTATTTTGATGCGTTTAGCGGAGGATTGAGTTCCAGGGCTAATCGCCTTGGATATGATGGGAGACTTTTTTTTAAGGGAAATGAAAATCTAGTGGTAGGCGATTATGCGGTTTTGGCCAATCAGTTGTACGGGGAAAGGAAAATGTCTGAATCCCTCTACTTTGAATTTTTAAACTCGGTCAATATCGACCCTTTGCAGACTGCTGATAATGGGGAAGAATAAGGTATTGCAACCAAAAATATTATTGGATGCCGATGTGCTTATCCATTTATTTAAGGCGGAAAGGATATCCTTATTAAAGGAACTGTATGAGGGAAGGGTTTTTATGTTGGACATTGTTTTAGATGAACTCCGTAATAATAGGACAATCCAAGCAAATCTTGATGCCATATTTTTGTTTTCAGGAATAAATGAAATTCAATTTCCGACTACCTCCAATCCGCAGCTTTTTCAAGAATTTATGGCTTTAAAGCGAAGGATAACCGGGGATGGAGAGCGTGCCAGTTTGATCTATTGTAAATATCATTCTGATATTATTGCCAGCAGCAATACTAAAGATCTAAAGCCATTTTGTGTGGAACATGACATGGCTTACCTGACTACCTTGGATATTTTATGTGTGGCAGTGGCTCGAGGAATTCTAAATGATTTGGAGGCTGATGCATGTGTCAAGCGGATAACAAAGGGAGGAGGAAGCTACTTGTGTTGCTCTTCTGTTAGTGAACATCGGAAGCGTCACTTTGAAACCGTTAAGATTGGTTTTTAGTGATCCTGCTTAGCCGGGTATTATAAAAATTTTGATTTTCATTATTGGCAAGATGGCACTACGCTTATCCTTCAATTCGTCTGATTTACCAACTGTTTGAGATTTATAATCTCGAACCACAGATAAACCAGGATTTGCAATCCTACACAGAAACGAGCCCGCGATTCGGATTCTCCCAGTCCAAGTATCCGCCTTGCACTGAAATAAAAAACCCTTCCGAATGCTCGGAAGGGTTTTTTGCTTATATATCGGCAGTGATTTTCCTTTTGATGATTTGGTTGTAAGCCCCATCCCAAAGTTCAATCCGTTTTTCCAGGGATTGGATCGTCACTTGTTCGGCTTCTTTCCAGCGATTTTCATCCGTTCCGCAGAGGTTGGAGGTCATCTCCAAGGCAAGGTGGCTATGGTGGTCTCCGTCAACTTCAATGTGTCTTTCGAGGTAATATTTGAAGGTCGAAATGCTGTCGGGAAAATTCTTGTGGATGTCATTGACCAGTGCTATAAACATACCGGGGATAAGGTCCTCGCGTCCAAAAGTGAAAATTGCAGCTTGCAGATGGTCCTTGTTGCTTCTAATAATGTCGAAGGTGAAATCCACAAAGTTTCGGGCAGCTTGGGGGGTATTTGAGGCCAGATATGCCGTCTGGAAATCGCCGGATTTTTTCAATGCCGCAATGAATTGATCAATGGGCTGGGTGTCTGCCCCGCATTGATTCATGGCGTCGAGGTACAGTTCAAAATGACTTTTCCTGATCCCATTGGCGTCAACATCCGACTCTTCCCCCACGACAATTTCGTTGATAAGGTGTCGGGTATCTGCCGAGCCTCTGGGAAACCAGGGGACGGTCGTGCAGGTCAGGTTGTTTTGAAGGGTTTTGAGCAATGACATAAAGTCCCATACCGCATAAATGTGGTATTGCATGAAAATCTTCAAGTCGTCGACGTCTTGGATGATGGAATAAACTTTGTGGTTGGTGATTTCCTCCTGTAATGGCGCGATGGTCCTTCTTATTTTCTCTATTTGTGCATTCATTGTTTTTGGATTTTTGTCTGCTGATTTTTGGGCTTTGCCATGAAAACCGACAGGCATGGATGAGTTGAAATCTACTCCTTTTTAAACCCCATTGAAAGTCGAAATGTTCAGGGGAAACCTTGTTAAACCCGTTTTATGCATTACAAACGCCATTCAATACTGTAATTGTTTGATAATTAGTCAATTGTTGACTTTTAAGGATTTCAACATATCGGTGTCAGGAATTAGTCTCCTAATTTTCTGATTTTCTTTCGGTTTCAAAATCCTAAGAAAGCCTAATGCATATTCCATCTAACTTAATCAAGTTAGATGTTTTACGTTACTTTTCCGCTGTCTTAGAATTCGGGTTCAAACCCAATAAATAGAAGAAAGAAGAATGACCAAAAAATGCAAGATCCATATTTGCAGTGGGATGCACTTTCCCGCGTCAGGTTGTAGCGCCTTCTGGGGAGGCTGAAAAAAGAATGCCGGGATATTATTTCTAGTTGTAGCTCCTGTATTCACTCGGGCTCAATCCTGTTTTCGCCTTGAAGAGTTTGCTAAAATGGTTGGGGTATTCAAAACCCAATGCATAGGCGATGCCACTGATGCTGTCTTTGGATTGTAGAAGCAAACCTTTGGCTTTATTGACAAGGTGAAGGTCAATATGTTCTTTGGTGCTTTTGCCGGTCTCGGCCTTCAGGACATCGCTCAAATAATACGGGGACAGGTTGAGCGCTTCACCGCACTGTCCAACACTCGGGATGCCTTTAGTAGTCAATTCGTTTTGAAAATAGGCATTTAAATACTGTTCAAATTCCACCAAAACCCCCTTGTTGAGATTTCTGCGGGTGATAAATTGTCGGTCATAAAATCGTTGACAATACTTCAGCAGGGATTCCAAATTGATGGACATGATGTCATCCGTGTGCTTGTCGATGTTTTGGTGGTATTCCTTTTCTATTTTGTGTACGATTTCGGTGATGGAAGTTTTCTCCCCATCGGATAGATGTAGGGCTTCATTGGCTTCATAATTAAAAAATTGATAGTGCTGAATGGCTTGACTCAATCCCGAGCTGTGGATAAAATCCTGATGCACCAGAATGGTCCACTCATTTTTTGATTGGGAAAATTCGGTTTCACTGAATGAAAAAACCTGGTTGGGGGCCATAAATACCAAAGAACCTTCCTGGAAATCGTATTTGTTTCTCCCGTATTTCAATACCGCCTCCTGACTGCCTTTTAAGGAGATCAAATACATCTCTAAGCTGATTCGCTGATCTTTATAGTTGAAATCCATCACCAAATCAGAATGTCTCACCACAGAAATCAAGGGGTGTTTCGGTTTTGGCAAACCAAAAAGGTCATGCAAATCGGTGATGGTTTTGATGGCGAGGATGTTCTTTTCCATGCTCTAAAATTAGTCAATTGGGGTCAATATCCGTAAAGCTTCCAAATAGGTTTTGAGCCGGTGGTGGAGAAAGGAATCAATAATGAATGCCGCCAAAAAAAATCCCGCAAAACCCAAGCTCATTCCTTGCCAAAGATCACTTTTTAGGACAAAGTACAAGATGGCTGAGAAGAAAAACGAAACAACCCAAATCACTTTGAGCCTGCTGTAGATCAGGTCGTCTTTTTGGGCTTTATCAAGTTCGGTTTTCAGGGCAACTTTTGGGTTGCTGTGCATTTCTTGCGCTACTTTTTCTATGTGTTTGGGTCTCATGGACATTTGAAACCCTCCGTATCCGAGCAAAAAAAACATGAGCAAGGCAAAGGGCCATGCCATACCCTTATAAAATGATTCTTGGAGATCCGTAAAATACAAGAAGGTGAAAATCATAAGAATGGCGAAGCCAAACATGATTCTTCCTTGCAGGACTTCGCCCTTTACCCACTGTGTGGTCGCTGTGATTGGATGCATGGTTTCCGTTATTTAATCTGACTTAAAATTATTTTATCAAAAAGAGTATCGCCCAAATAAGTTCTCATCCAAACCAGGGGTTTTGCGAGTTTGCCTACTCGATAACGCGTTTTTGGTTGGCGTGCATTGACGATCTTGACGAGGGTATCAGAAATCACCGACGAAGGGGAAGCGCCATTGGGTTTGCTGTAGGTATTCTTGGTGGCTTCCGCTACGGCCATGGCAAATTTCTTGTAGGGCCCATTTCCCGATACTTTTAGCATGGGTTCATAGAGGACCTCGCCAAAAGCCGTGGCGATAACTCCAGGTTCAAGGATCACTACATGGATATTAAATTGTTTCAATTCCAACCGCAGGCAATCGCTCCATCCTTCCAGTGCGTGCTTGGTTGCATGATACCAAGCCCCAAGCGGCGTGTACATTTTGCCTCCCATGGAGGAAGTATTGATGATGGTTCCTGATTTGGCTTCCCTCATATAGGGGATAACCTGCTGTGTCAGGGCGGCCAAACCAAAAAGATTCACATCAAACTGCCTACGGGCCTCTTCGATGGAGATTTCCTCTACCGAGCCAAAGAGCCCAAACCCGGCATTGTTCCAAAGGATATCTATTTTATTGCTTTTGTCGATGATGGTTTTTACTGCATTTTCAATATCTGCTTTTTTCGAGACATCCATTTGAATGGGAAAACCACCCATTTGCGCCAGATCATTCATGCTGTCCAGCCTTCTTGCTGCGGTATACACGGTATGACCTTGTTTGATCAATGCCTTTGCCGCTTATTTGCACATGCCTGAGGAGGCACCGGTTATTAAAATCACTTTGCCCATTGTTGTCTTGTTTAACCCGTTTTATACATCAAGAACTCAATTCAATATTGTAATGAAATGATGTTCAATTATTTGCTGATTGTTTTTGACTTCAGCCTATTGTTGTCAGGAATTAGTCTCCCAATAGGCCGATTTTCTTGCAGTTTCAATCCCATTTGGAAAATGAATGCATATTTAGTGTTTAACCCGTTTTATAGATTTCCATTTTAACTCCATCCTGAAATTGCCTGATGATCCGCCAATTGTTTGCTATTTCTGAATCAACTTTTCAGTGCTCAGCCCCATTCTCCAAATCGCTTGCTTTTCTTGCAGTTCCAACCCCAATGACGAAGCTGAATGGATATTTCCAATTTGAAAATTCAGATGACAACACAAATGTAGCGTGGGGCTGATCCCTGGGCGGATACGAATTGCGGAAGCTTGGATAGATTTTGCTTTTTTTGGACTTGGTTCTTCAAAGGGGAATTTTGAAGGGTTTGGCATTTGGGAGGCGTAGTGGGATACTACGTCTCGGGCACCGGGTGTAGTTTTTACTACACCAAAATATTGGTGAATTCCCAATGGGATACCCCACGCAATAAGCCATTTCCAATGGCAAAAAGAATAAACGAATCCGGCTTTAACCGAATGTCCTTGAAACTCGAATTGTAAATTCGAAGGATAGGAAGGCGTAGTGGAATACTACGCCTGGCGCCTGACATTACGCCCAGCACACTGGGTGTAGTTTTTACTACACCAAAATATTGGTGAATTCCCAATGGGATACCCCACGCAATAAGCCATTTCCAATGGCAAAAAGAATAAACGAATCCGGCTTCAACGGAATGTCCTTGTTACTCGAATTGCAAATTCGAAGGATAGGAAGGAGTAGT
>NZ_JAUSPP010000054.1:0-14562 GCF_030656585.1 Rhodonellum sp. | reverse complement strand
GCTAACTCATTTTCTTCACGCTCTCCGAATCCTGCCAAAAACCGCAGATATATAGGCCGTCCTTTTATCCGGAGGAAGTTTGGTGCGTTGATAACGTTTCCTTCCGGTTAACCGTGGTCTGTGTCCCCACAGACCACTTCCCCATTACCGTCCAATATCCGCAAAGTCTGAAGGACTTCAACCTTGATTAGCCGCGGGTGGAACCCGTGGGAATTGGAATGTCGTGGTTGTTTGTCTTTGGCTAAAGAAAAAGATTGAATCTCAAAGGTTTTTCGCCAAAGCAGGTGGATGACATTAATCGCAATTTTTTCCTTTGTCACTTTTTCCTTGATGATCCACGATAGCTATCGGGATAACCAAAAAATCAAGGCTGATATCTCTTCTTCAAATTGGGGTGGGTATTTATCTGCCATAATGATTCGCTTCCAATTTAATTTTCGTCATGCTTCTACGAGCTAAAAATGAGTGGATCTCACTCGGTGAACCTTCGTGAGCTAACTCATTTTCTTCACGCTCTCCGATGCCTGCCAAAAACCGCTGATATATAGGCCCCCTATTCCTACGGAGAAAGTTTGGTTTCAGAATATGTTTCCCCCAATACACCCCTATTGGCCCACGCATGCCTCGTCCAATTTTCTCCTCACGAAAAAGGGCAGCGCCCTGACATATTGGTAGCCAAGGGTTTTAACCCTTGGATAAATGATGTCTAGTGGTCCATTTTCTTTGGCTAATTATATTGATTGAATCCCGAAGGTTTTTCGCCAAAGCAGGTGATTTATGATTTGGCAATTTGTTTTTTTTTTGCTGCCCTTCTTTATGCTGGTAGGCCAATTGACTCCTTTTTGCCATTCGATCAAACCATTTTTCTTTATTTGCGCACTTGGTCTTTTTTTCAAGATTACCAGGATTTTGGTCATGCCGATGGCACTTTGACCCATATAGGGTGTTCGGTATTACCCACAATGAATTGTGGGCTTAAGAGTTGACCCAAGCCTACGGCTTTTCTAGAGACGGTATCGTTTTTTAAATCGCGTAGCGATGCCAGAATCCTAAACCGGGGATTTTTATCCCCGGAATTATAAACACAGTAATTTTTCTTTGGCTAAAGAAATGGATTGAATTCCGAAGGTTTTTCGCCAAAGCAGGTGATTTATGCTTTGGTGATTGGACTTTCTGGGTGAATCTTATTCGAAAACAACTCCTGCTGCTGGAATCCGCTGACATGGCATGCAAAAAAGCCAGTGAATCCTACGATTTACTGGCTTTTGGTGTTTTACATGAAATTGGATACTGCCTACAGTTTGACACTTTTGAAAATATGCAATACCGCTGGAAAAAGCGCATCCATGGATTCCTCGGCACCTCTGGAGGATCCCGGAAGTACCAGCACTAGGCTGTCCCCGATCATGCCGGCCAAGGTCCTTGAAATCATCGCATGGGGAGTTCGCGCCAATCCATAAGCCCTGATCGCCTGCTCGATTCCCGGCACTTCCTTTTCCAAGATCGGCTTGATGATCTCCGGAATCCTGTCTTTCTTCGTCAAGCCCGTTCCTCCACTGAGAATGACGATGTCACATCCGTTTTCAATCTCTTCCAGGACTTTCGCTTGTACCTGTTGTTCGTCGTCTGCCATCAAATGGTAATCGGCAATGGCAAGTCCGGCGCTTTCGAGTTTTTTCTTGATGGTCTGGCCAGCAAGGTCTTCCTTTTTCCCGCTGACAACCGGTTCGGAACAGACCAAAACGGCAGCATTCAAT
The DNA here is from genome assembly GCF_030656585.1 of Rhodonellum sp. NCBI lineage: Bacteria > Pseudomonadati > Bacteroidota > Cytophagia > Cytophagales > Cytophagaceae > Rhodonellum > Rhodonellum sp. Next base: position 12,805 of record NZ_JAUSPP010000054.1, on the reverse strand, counting down.
TGGCGATCGAAGGTTTCCCGGAAGTCGGATTTCCCTCCGCTTTTTTGGAGCAATTTGATTTGGTGGATCTCGATGCCTTTGTCGATCGGCTTGAGCATGTCGTAGGCCGTCAGGGCCACGACGGAAGCCGCATGCATGGCTTCCACTTCCACGCCTGTTTTGTAAATGGTGTGGACCTCCACCTGGATGTGGATCTCCAAGCCTTGGATTTCAAAGCGTACGGCTGTGAACTCAATCGGCAAGGGATGGCAATCCGGAATCATGTCTGCGGTCCGTTTGGCGGCAAAGAGTCCTGCAGTCTTGGCCATCTCAAAAACGTCTCCCTTGGCAACTTGCTTGTTTACGACTGCGTCTATCGTGGCTTGGGAACTCACCCTGACGGTGGCTTGGGCGATGGCTTTTCTAAGGGTGCTGGATTTATGGGTAATGTTGATCATGTGTCTTGTTTTTTTCTGAAGCGGGACGATCCCTTTGATCCTGCCTCTTGCTTCCTGGTATTGATATGTAGAAACGGTGTCGCTGTTTTTGGGGAGCTGAACAATGGCATGGGTTGCCTTTCAACCCGTTTTATGCATTACGAACTCAATTCAACAGTATAATTAACTGATGTTCAATTAGTTGTTGATTGTTTTTGACTTCACACTTTTGGTGTCAGGAATTAGTCTCCCAATAGTCTGATTTTCTTGCAGTTTCGACCCCACTTGGAAACCTACTGCATATTTCGGGTTGAAGATACTTTCAGCGGTTGACTTTCCACTGATGGCTGTCGTCCTGCAGGATTTCCTTTCCCCAGACGGGCAAATCCTGTTTGATTCTTTCCACGATCTCGGCACAACCCTCGATTGCATTCTTCCGATGCTTGGAGGCTGCAATCACAAAGAGGCAGATCTCCCCTGCTTTCACCGCCCCTAAACTATGGACAATTTCCAAACCCTGCAATTCAAATTTCCCCCGGCAGTCTTCGCTGATCTTGGCCGCAACTTCCTGCGCCATTTCGGTGTAGGTGCTGTATTCGATGGCCAGGACATCTTTGTCATCCAACACATCCTTTCTTACCTGGCCCAAAAAAATACTGTGGGCGCCAATCTGGGTCTGCTGGCTGAAGGACGCAATGCTTTCCACGATCAAGGCCTGGGAAATAGGGCCGTCTACGAATGTCAGTGTTGTGCTCATACTTCTTGGCTTTTTTGATAGGCGATCAAATTGTTGATTCCTCCCTTGAGGTTGTAAAGCGATGCGCCTTCCAGATTTTGGAGGATCAATTCCGCCGCCTGCACACTCCTGATCCCAGACTGGCAAAAGACGAGGATCTTCCTGTTTTCCCGGAGTTCGCCCATTCTTTCCAACAAGCTTCCCAGGGGAATGGAAAAATAGGGATAACCCACCAACTTGGGCATCTCATGGCTTTCCCGTACATCCAATAGCCGGTAGGCTTCGTTTTCGGCAAAGAACCTGTCTAGGTCTTCCGGAGCCAATTCTTTCAGCCCGGGCACTTCACAGACGTTTTCATAATCCATCAGTGACAATTCCTCCAGGGTTTTGGGCGAAAATTCAGCTGCTTTCGGATTCACTGACAAGTCCATCGTATAGGTGGCACTGGTCAGGGAATTGAAAGTCATCAGGCGATTGCACAAGGGACTGCCGATGTGGGTGATGATTTTGAGGGTTTCATTGGCCATAAATCCACCGATAATCCCGGGCAAAATCCCGATCACGCCTGCCTCGGCACAGTTCAGGACTCCCTCGGTCTCGGATGGATCGGGGAACAAATCCCGGTAATTTGTTTTTTGGCCTGATTCGTCGGGAAGATTGAACACGGCCACTTGGCCTTCAAAGCGGTAGATCGATCCATAGACGAGGGGTTTTCCGAGCAGGACGCAAGCGTCATTGGCCAGGTATCTTGTGGGGAAATTATCCGAACCGTCCAGCACGATGTCATATCCGGCGATGATCTCCTCCGCATTTAGTGCCGTCAGCCGTGTTTCAATTGCAACAATCTTGACCTGACTGTTCTGAACGGCAAGTTTTTTGGCAGCCACCATGACTTTGGGTTGGCCCAGATCCTCCTCGGAATAGAGTACCTGCCGGTGAAGATTGGTCAATTCGACCGTGTCAAAATCCACTATCCCGATGGTACCCACCCCTGCCGCAACCAAATACAGCAATGCCGGGCAACCCAATCCACCCGCCCCGATGACCAAAACCCGGGCATCGGAAAGCAATTGCTGGGTCGATTCCCCGAATCCCGGAAGAATCATTTGCCGTGTATATCTTTCAAAATCCTTCATGTGTTTCTCTTCTTGTTTAGGCTCTCGCCCAATTATTTCTTCGTTTGCATGCGCGCCAAATCTTCCGGTGTATTGATGTTGGCGAAAGTCATATCATGTTCAATTCCCAGCACATCCAATTCTAAAGTAAAGCTTTTTAATTCTTGTATCAAAACCATCATTTTCAATTGGTTGTGATCAATATTTTTTTTGATTTCCTCCCTGAATATTTTTGGATAAATCCCAAATAGCGGCTGGCTTTTGCCTCCGATTCCAGCCAAGGTGATTTCCCCATTTTTGGCCTTTGCCAATACATATTCGATCGCTTGTGAACGGATGAAAGGCATGTCGCAAGCCACAAAAAAATTCATTTCAAAGGGGCTGTCACACAATCCCGTATAGATTCCGCCCATCGGGCCCTTGTTGGCAATCAGATCAGGGATGACCCTAAGTCCTAAGCGAAGATATTCGGGATTGTTGGAGACAAGGGTGACTTCTGAAAAAACCGATTGGAGGACTTCGATGCCATGTTGGAGCATGGGTTTGCCCTGAAGGTTCACCAGGCCCTTGTCGGCTCCCATTCTGGAACTTTTGCCTCCAGCGAGCATGTAGACGCCGATATCACTCCTTTTCGTGGTCATTTTGAATCCTTTATTGGCAAATTGACAGCGGCCCGGCATGCATTTGTTTCCATTGTGATGGGGAAAATCAATTATCCTCCGATCCGGATCATGCTCCTGTTCTCGATATCTCCGGCGGCTGTGTTTTGATAAGTTCCCTCGAATTGGCCGCCCATGACGGCATGCTTCATCAAAAGGCTTTTTCGGATTACGGGAACGATATTTTCCTTTCTTCTCAGTGTCGCCAGAATGTCCAACTCGTCTTTTCCGAAGAGGCAGTTCTTCATTTTCCCATCCGCGGTCAAGCGCATCCGGTTGCAATCTCCACAAAAGGGTTCACTCATCGTGGTGATAAAGGCAAAGGTGCCTGCATGGCCGATGGCTTTGAATTTTTTGGCGGTTGCATGTTTTTCATCCACCAGCTTGACATAGTCCAGTTCATTTTCCACGGTTGCCAGGAGTTCCTTGGCCGTGATGACCTGGTCTTTCTCCCATTGGTTTCCCGTGAAGGGCATGAATTCGATAAAACGCACATGTAAAGAAAGCATTCGGGTCAACTCGATAAAGTCCTTCACCTCCATGTCGTTGACCCCTTTCATGGCCACCACATTGATTTTAACCGAGAATCCTTCCCTTATCAAAAGATGGATGTTGTCCATGACTTTCTCCAACTGATCCCTTTTGGTCAATTGGAAGAATTTGTCTTTCTGCAGGGTGTCCAAACTCACGTTCAGGGAGCGGATGCCTGCTTTTTTGAAGAGGGGAATGTGTTTGTCGACGAAAATGCCATTTGTCGTCAGCGTCAATTCTATGGGCAATTCGGAAAGTCGGGCGATGATGTCCTCCACTCCCTTTCTCACCAGCGGCTCACCACCGGTAAGCCTGATCTTTCTGACTCCCAATGCCACAAACTCCTTGGCGATGGTTTCGATCTCCTCGGGCTGCATCAGGTGCTTGTTCGGCATGGTGAACATGTCCTCGTCGGGCATGCAGTACACACAACGGAAATTGCAGGCATCCGTGAGAGAAATCCTCAGGTAATCGTGTATCCTGTTGTGGCTGTCTGTGAGCATGTCTTTCTTTATTTTACAATCATATCTCTATGATTTATATCTAATTATACAACTCCAATTGAAGTGAAGTTGTCATTTTATCAATAGATTGATCCCCGCTTAAATGCGTCCTTTCAGGATTCAAGGGATTGATGCAAGGCGGACTCTTCCTCCACTTTTTTGAGCAATTCGACCACATTGTTCACCTTAAGTTTCTTCATGATATTGAACCGATGCGTCTCGATGGTCCGGATGCTTTTGTTCAACTGTTCGGAGATCTCCTTGTTGCCTACTCCGGCGGTGATCAATTTGAGGATTTCCTTCTCCCTTTTGGTCAGGTCGTAATTGTTTTCGGTCACCTTGGCAAACGAAGGCTTCGCGCTTTTTACGTTGAGGTAGGAATTGACCAACACGTTGCTGATATCCCCGCTGAAATATTTGCCTCCTTGATAGACGGTTCGGATGGCCTTGATAAATTCCTCCTTGCTTGTGTCCTTCAGGAGATATCCAGAAGCGCCGCAGTCCACCGATTGGAGAATATACTCCTCGTCGTTGTGCATGGACAAGATCAGCGCCTTGGTTTTTGTGGAATGCTCCATGAGTTTTTTTGTGGCATCCAATCCGTTCATCACGGGCATGCGGATGTCAATGATCAAGATGTCCGGCTGCAATTTTTCGACCACTTCCAAGGCCTCCTGACCGTTGGAGGCTTCTCCGATTACTTTGATCTCCCCTTCATTTTCGAGCAGCATTTTGATGCCGTTTCTGACTACCACGTGATCATCTGCCAATACAACCTTAATCTCCTGCATTTTATTCTCTTTTTTTTGGGTTTATTACGATTCCAAGGGCAAATCCACATTGACCGAAGTGCCTTGGTTCAAACCTGTTTCGAGGTTGAACTGGCCATTGATCAGGTTTACCCTTTCCTTGATATTAAAAATCCCATGTCCTGAGGCGTTAAAATACCCATTTTCTTTGAGTTTTTTATAATCAAATCCTTTTCCGTCATCCCGAATTTCCAAATGGAGGTATTTGGCATTGTGCGAAAGGAGTATCCGGATTTCGGAAGCCTCCGAATATTTGATGGCATTGTTGACCGCTTCCTGTACTATTCTGTAAAGGTTATTTTCGATTTTGGGTTCCAATCTGGAGATGAAACCCGTCTGATTTTCAAAAACCACCGGGATTTTGGAGATTTTGGTCATCTCCTCACTGAATTTGTTCAGCACCGGCACTATTCCATAATCGGAAAGTGCCACAGGGGTAATGTTGAATGAGATTCTCCTGACCTCTTTGATGACATCCTTGAGCAGCTCTTTGGAAAGTTCGAGTCTTTTCCTTTCGGGAATGGATTTGACGGCATAAATCCCATCGAGACTGTATTTCAGCGCTGTCAGATACTGCCCAACGCCATCGTGCATGTCTCTGGATATCCTCCTTCTTTCCTCTTCCTGGCCTTCCAAAATGAGTACGGATCGGTATTGCTGCTCCTTCAGTTTTTTATCCAAGCGCTCCTTATTGATTTCCTGGGAACGGGCCTGGGCCTCCTTGACTTCGGTTTCATCCACGCTGATGATCATGAAGGAAGCTACGGATTGGTTTTCACCAAAGACGGGAACCAAGTGGATTTTTAGCCAAACAAAATCCCCATTCCCGTTTGTGACTTTGATATCCCCTTTCCAAGTGATTCCTTGGTTCAAAAGCTTTAGGATTTTGTCCAGGTACTTGGAAGAATATCCCTGTTGCTCCAGCCATGCAAAAAAATTGGTGGGCCTGTCCTTGTCAAATTCCATCACCTGACAAAATTTGTCTGAAAAGTGGGTGAATTCTCCCAAGGTATCGCATTTGCCAAAGACGGTAAAATCCTCAATCTCCACTTCCACTTCTGCCAGGTCCTGGTAGGATTGTTCCAATGATTCGTAGAGAGAACTGATCTCCAAGGCCATTTTCCGTGCCTTGGACTCACTGTCCCGGAGCTGCTGGAAGGTTTTCTTGACCATGGCGGCCGATGGCCAAAAAATAAAACGCACTTCGATAAAGATCAGCGATAGGGCAAAAAGCAACAGTCCGAATTCTATCCGTTTCAAGCTGGAAACCTTGGACTGGGCTTCTGCATCGTATTGAAAGACAATTTTGTCCATTCCGTCCAAAAAATGGCTTTCATTGGAAAGAATCCTCTCTACACTTGACTTCAAGTCAATATCACTTTCGGGTAAATTGGATTGTCGGATCAACTCCTCCGCCCCGAGCACAATTTCCTGAAAGTGGGGCTCAATGACGCGGAACATTTCCTGGATTGGCTTGCTGTTGTCGCCCTGCAATCCCAGTTTAGGGTTCCCGAATTGAAGTCCATGGTGCGCCAATTTCCATTCACCCAAACCAATCTTGAGTTCCTTTAGATATTGGCCACGTTGAACGCTGTCCAAAGCGGAGGCACCAAGCAGGACCGCTGATTTGCTGATGCGCTGGCTCAGCATCCTTTGCCTCCCCGAAAGATTGACCTCGATGGAATCATCCTCCTGCTGGGAAATGTAGAACTGCAAAAATACCTGGCTGAGAATAATGGTAGTGGCAATGGCGGTCAGCGCAAGGATGTACCGCAAACCCAACCCTTCAAATTTTTTGATGCCAATTTCCTCTTTTCCCATAGTCAATACGCAAAATCAAGCTGTTAAATTTACGTATTATCACTTAATGATTGTCAAACAATACGTATAAAATTAAAATTGTAAGAAGGGGAATCCCCATTCCCACATTTGGGTATCCCTAATTCAAACAGGGAGAAATGCGGAATAAAACAGGCTCCCACCCTATTTTTTGAGGGTTATTGCAGGATATTTTTTACCTGTATCTCCACAACATTACCCGTACATGCCAAAATTCAATAGACCCTCACCATAAATCTCAAATGGCCCCATCTTCCGTCCCCCGTCCTCCGTCTTCGGTCCCCCGTCTCCCGTCTCCCTTCTTTTTCTCAAAAACCCATTAAATTGCCACAATAACAGATACTCACATTTTTTTTCAATACCCTTCATCAAACCCAATATAAACAAAACCCTCCTCCACTTTCACCGGATAGATGGTGATCTCGCAGGCATCACCGTTGAGGTTTTTGCCTGTCTTCAGCGAAAAAGTCTTTTTGTGGAAAGGGCAGGCCACCTTTGGTTCCTCCGCCACGCTCCCCAACATTCCCCTGGAAAGGATCATCTGCATTTTGTGCGGACAAAGATTTTGGCAGGCAAACCATTCCCCTCTTCTGCTGAAATTAAAAACGGCGATCTGCAAATCCTTGAATTTCACACAAGCACCCCCATTTTCCGGGAAAGAGGAGATGGACGCGGCCTTGAACCAGGTGGTGATGTTATTGACTTCCACTTTTTTGTATTTTTCTATTTCTCCAATCATTGCTTTGAGGAATATTTGAGGTTTTGATTTTAGAAAGAAACCATGCTTTGGCCCTTCAGAAAATTGGTATTGAACAGCGGTCAATACCCTGTGGTATTGGCATTGAATCTTATTATTTGGATTGTGGAACACCCCATTCAGCCGGGATCTTTTGCCCCCGCATCGGTTGAAATGCCAAGGTGGGGTCTTCCTCATCGACATTCACGAAATGCTTGAATTTGGCTCTCAGTTCCGGGTTGTTGACCACTTCTTTCCATTCACAGGCATAGGTTTCGACCATGAAATCCATTTCCCTTTCCAACTCCTTTCCGATACCCAGGCAATCATTGACCACGACATCACGGAGGTAATCCATTCCACCCTCGAGCTTGTTCAACCAAGTGGCAGTCCGGTTCAGGGGTTCGGCGGTTTTGATATAAAACATCAAGAAACGATCGATGTATCGGATACAAGTCTCATCATCGACATCATTGATCAGCAGTTGGGCATGTTGCGGTTTGGAGCCGCCATTGCCGCAGACATAAAGGTTCCATCCTTTTTCGGTGGCGATGATGCCAAAATCTTTGCTTTGCGCTTCTGCACATTCCCGGATGCAACCGGAAACCGCACCTTTGATTTTGTGCGGGGAGCGCAATCCGCGGTACCGCTCTTCGACACGAATGGCATAGGAAACCGCATCCTGTACGCCGTATCTGCACCAAGTGGAACCCACACAGCTTTTTACGGTCCGGAGCGATTTGCCGTAGGCATGCCCACTTTCAAAACCCGCATCGATCAATTCCTCCCAAATATCCGGCAAATGATCCACCCGAGCGCCAAACAGATCAATCCGCTGCCCTCCGGTAATCTTGGTGTACAGCCCGTATTTCTTGGCTACCTGGCCAATGACAATCAGTTTATCCGGCGTGATTTCTCCTCCGGGAATCCGGGGAACGACAGAATAAGTGCCTCCTTTTTGGATATTGGCAAGAAATCTGTCATTCGTATCCTGAATGGTGTCTTGCTTGAGGATCAATTCATTCCAGGTACTGGCCAAAATAGATGCGACCGCAGGCTTACAGGTTTCGCAACCATCTCCCTTCCCAAAGTCTTCCAGTAAAGCATCATAAGATTTGACGCCCTTGATCTTGACAAGGTCCAGCAATTCCTGTCTGGAGTAATCGAAATGTTCGCAAAGGACATTCTTCACTTTCCTGCCCATGCTTTTGAGTTGGTGATTGAGGAGGTCGGTGATCATCGGCATGCAGCCGCCACATCCCGTGCCCGCCTTGGTACAGGATTTTATCCCGGGAATATCCATCAGGCCACCTTCAGAAATGGCAACACAAATGTCTGACTTGGTCACGTTTTCGCAGGAACAAATCTGTGCGGCATCCGGTAAGGACTCGACTCCAGCCCCTTGGGGCTCCTTTTTTCCTCTGGCACCCAAAATCAAATCCTCGGGTTCAGGAGGCAAAGGCATGTTGTTTTGGACCATCTGCCAAAGCATGTTGTAGTTGGAGGTGTCGCCCACCAATATCCCACCCAACAATCTTTTTGCGTCTTGGGAAATGTTGATTCTCTTGTAAATGCCTTTGACTTTGTCCTCAAATACGATGGTCTTGCTCGGTTCCCCCTCTCCGAAAGGATCACCAAAACTTCCCACTTCCACCCCGATCAACTTCAATTTGGTGGACATGTCAAAACCCATAAAGGGCTTAACCTGATTGGAGACGAGCTGATTGACTACCTGAGTGGCCATTTCGTATCCGGGAGCGACCAATCCATAAACCATCTGCTGATAGGATGCGGCCTCTCCAATCGCAAAAATGGAGGGATCCTCCGTCTGTAGGAATTCATTGACGATAATCCCACCTCTGGGAGCGGTCTGAAGTCCACAGCCTTTGGCCAATTCGTCTCTGGGTTTTATCCCAGCCGAAATCACCAGCATTTCAACCGGTAAATGTGTTCCATCCGTAAAACTCAAGCCCGTCAATTTTCCATTTCCGCTGATTTCAGCAGTATTCTTGCTGAGGTGAATCGAAATCCCGAGGTCCTCCAGTTTGGATTTCAACAATCCAGAGCCGTTTTCATCCAGTTGACGGGGCATCAGTCGGGAGGCAAATTCCACCACATGCGCCTTTAGGCCCAAGTCCACTACCGCCTTTGCCGCTTCCAGCCCCAACAATCCCCCGCCAATGACGGCTGCGGATTTGGCCTGCTTCCCATAGGAAATAATGCTGTCCAGATCCTCCAAGGTACGGTAGACAAAAACCCCCTTCTTTTCCACTCCTTTGATCGGCGGGACAAAAGCCGCCGAGCCAGTCGCCAAAATGAGAAAATCATATTCCTCTTCCTTGCCAAGATGGCTGAAGACCTTCTTTTGTGTTCTGTCGATGTTGACAATGAGTTCATTTGTTCTCAGTTCAATAGCATTGTCCGAATACCATTGCCTCGGTGCCATCAGAAGGTCTTCCGCTTTGGAACCTGAAAAATAAGCACTGAGATGCACTCGGTCGTAGGCAGGCCAGGGTTCCTCGCCAAATACCGTCAGTTTAAAATCCTTTCCTCCTTCAGCAGCCCTAAGCTTCTCACAAAACTTATAGCCTACCATTCCATTTCCGATCACGATCACCTTTTTCATAAACAATCTTTTGTGTTTAGATCCTGTATTGTTTCAACCCGTTTTATGCATTACGAACTCCATTTAATATTTTAATTAACTGATAATCAATTAGGTGTTGACTATTTTTGACTTCACCCTATTGGTGTCAGGAATTATTCTCCCAATGGTCTGATTTTCTTTCCGTTTCAATCCCATTTGGAAACGGAATGCATATTTCGGGTTCAATAGTATTTCTGAATCCCATTCTGATTCAGGGGCTAAGGTAAAAATAAAAATTCATATAATTACGTATTTTTACGTATTTTATACTTACTTTTATTTTCAATACTACTTAGACATCCCAATGAAAAGAATTGAACCAAAACTATCGCTGGTGGGTGCAGGTCCTGGAGATCCAGAGTTAATCACGCTTAAAGGAGTCAAAACACTACAATCCGCAGATGTGGTACTGTATGATGCCTTGGCAAATGAGGCCTTGCTCGATTATGCTCCAGAAACAGCATTGAGAATATACGTAGGAAAAAGAGCCGGCCAGCATTATCAGCAGCAGGAGGAGATCAACAAGATGATTGTGGGCTACGCCAAAACCATAGGCCATGTCGTCAGGTTGAAAGGTGGCGATCCCTATATTTTTGGAAGGGGCCATGAGGAACTGGAATATGCCCAAGCCCATGGGGTTCCGGCAAGCTATGTCCCTGGAATCAGCAGCTCGATCGCCGTTCCCGGACTTTGCGGCATCCCCTTGACCAAAAGAGGCATCAATGAAAGCTTCTGGGTCGTCACGGGAACCTTAAAGGACGGATCCCTTTCCCATGACCTGCCACTTGCTGCCCAATCCACTGCAACAGTTGTGATCTTGATGGGCTTGTCCAAACTACAGGAGATCACTGCGCTTTTTCGAAAATACAGAGGGACTGAAGAACCCATTGCCCTGATCGAAAACGGCAGCCTCCCGCAAGAACGGCTGTTGGTCAGTGGGCTTGGCAAAGTGGTGGAACTCCAGGAAGAAAAACGGATAAAAGCCCCTGCCATCATTGTCATCGGTGAAGTGATCCGAGCCCAATCCCAATCCCTAAGCATGCTTCATGAACATTTGCTGCGGGATGCGAGAATTGGGGTTTAGGGACAAAAAATTGAAATTGGAAGTTCAATCCGAAATATGCATTGCCTTTCCCAATAAGGGTTGAAACCATTTGAAAAATAAGGTAGGATCCAATAGGCTGAAGTCAAAAAATAGAAACAACTCACTGGTTATCAAATAATTTCAAAATAGAATTGATAATGCATCAAATCGGTTGAAAAGAGAAGTTCGCAGAAAACCCAGACCAAAACCGGGGATTTGAAGTTGAGGGTTATTGGAATGAAAGGTTGCGGTTTTCCGGTATTCTAAAGGCTGAAACATTGGATTTGACCTTCCCGGAGGAACGATTCGGCAAAATCAGGTTGTTTTTGGCTGTTCCGGTTTTTTATTGTGGGGATTAATCAAGAAATTTAAAAACACCCAAAAACAAGATTGAAAATGGCTGACATTCGTTTCGCGCAAACCCTGGAAGAAATTGACAAAATCAATGCTGAGGATCCAAATCTGGAAAGCTGGCAGGGAAAAGAATACCCGAAGGAATTGCTTTACAGCCAGCGGATGTCGGCAATGCTCCAGGAATTTCTCCCCAATGCTTCGGAAACCTTGACATTGGCGGCGCGTGCACAACATATCCGGCGATGGTCAATCCCGAGGGATGCCTATCCGATGGACCGGAAAGGGTACCTGCAATGGCGGACCTCGCTCAAAAAATTCCATGGGGATTTGGCTTCCTCCATCATGGAAAAACAGAGGTATTCCGATACCGAAATCCAAAAAGTGACCGACTTGATCAACAAAAGGAGGCTAAAAACCGACGAGGATGCCCAGGCTTTGGAAGACGTGATCTGTTTGGTTTTCCTGCAGTATTACTTTGACGATTTTATCCTGAAACATGCTGGGGAAGAAGAAAAAATCATTACCATCGTCCAAAAAACCTGGAACAAAATGTCCCCAAAAGGCCATGATGCCGCCCTGAAATTGAAGCACTCAGAAAAAGCCCTAAAGGTCATCGGCAAAGCCCTTGCCGGGTAATTTTTTGATCCAAGCAAAACGCTTGGCGTTCTGAGTGTTAAAATAATTTCTCGCAAAGTCCGCAGAGTTTTTCGCGGAGAACGCAAAGAAAAAACAAGGATTCCCCCTCATCTTCTGAAAACAAACCGATTTTCAAAACTACCAAAAAAACCTTTGCGACCTTCCCGAGACCCTTGGCGCACTCTGCGTTAAACTTTTATCGCAAAGTCCGCGGAGCTTTTCGCGAAGAACGCAAAGAAAAAAATACATCCTCCCAAATCTTCCGAAAACAAACCGATTTTCAAAACCACAAAAAAAAACCTTTGCGGCCTTCCCGAGACACTTGGCACTCTCTGCGTTAAAATAATCTCTCGCAAAGTCCTCGGAGGTTTTCGCGGAGAACGCAAAGAAAAAACAAGGATTCCCCCTAATCTTCTGAAAACAAACCGATTTTCAAAACCAAAAAAACCTTTGCGACCTTCCCGAGACACTTGGCGCTCTCTGCGTTTAAATAATTTCTCCTAATTACTTATCTATTAGCAATTAAACGATTATTAAACGTTTAAAAACCTTCTAAATATCGAAATTTAAATAGATTCAATTTTTCTAACTCCCTAACTTTGATGTAATGACTGAAAATGACATTTCATTTGAAATTGTAACTGCCGCTATCAACCTTCATAAAAATCTTGGACCAGGATTATTGGAATCTGTATATGAGCATGCCCTTGCCTATGACTTAAGGAAACTGGGATTGAATG
>NZ_JAUSPP010000036.1:0-22625 GCF_030656585.1 Rhodonellum sp. | reverse complement strand
AATTCCTATATAAGCAGGGGACTCAAGTCCAAATCTCTTAAATGAGAAAAGAGGATTCTAATTTTTTTCCATATAGAAATCATCAATTAAAATTTAAAATCCATGAAACCAATTATCAAAAAATCCGATGAAAAGGCCATTCGCTTTCTGATGGAAAACCTTTCAGCTTCAGAAAGAACTAAAGAGATGGGCACATTACAGTCAGAATTGATGAGAGCAGAAATAGTTGAAGATGACAAAATTCCTGAAACCGTAATCCAAATGGGATCTTATTTTGAGGTTCAGGAAATATCAAGTAAAAAGAGGCTACGGTATTCGCTCACATTTCCAAAGCAGGCAAACTTGGCGGAGAATAAACTCTCCATTTTCTCCCCAATCGGCGTCGCTTTGATCGGATTCCAGCAAGGTCAGGAATTTGAGTGGAATTTGCCTGCAGGTATGAGAAAGTTCAAAATTGAAAAAGTATCGCAACCTACCCTGAGTTCTGCCGAATAACAAAATCCCTTTCCCTAAGTACTCGGGAAAGGGATTTTGTCATTCAGGGAATCCAGACAAGTCGGGCTACTCAATATTTCAAAAAAGCAGATACTGCAAGAATTAAATTTACCGGAAAAGAATGGGATTTTCACATGTCACGTACCCCCTACTTTAAATCGTGTTCTGGCCTCTTTTCCTAAATTGTCACCATAAACCCAATCAATTCCATCATTAATGAATACCTATGGCAAAACCTATGTGTCCACCTTGACATCATCAGGGTATCCATCGCAAGAGAAACCCTGGAAGGGATCCTGAAAAGCCAAATGGTGGATTTTGAAGGAAAAGAATACTTCGTCTTCGAAGTGGCCGCCCTCAAAGAAACGGATGGTTTCGGAAAGACCCACACCACTTACGTCAGCAAGAAAGTAGCAACCGCAAAAATGAAGGGCTCCCTAAAAAAGTAAGTTAAATCGTAGAAAAGGCCCATCGGGGCTTTTTTGTTGGTTTTTTGTTAAAAAAATCTTCTCCATTTCTAATTTTATTCCATCCTGAAATTGCTTAAAAATCAGTCTTTGTTTCCTGTTTTTGACCTCAGCAGATCGGCACGATGCATTTTTCTCTAAATAGTGTGATTTTAATGGCGTTTCGGGAACCCCATTAGGAAACGGTATATACATTTCCGGTAAGATGTATTTTTTATATCCGTATATCTATATATCCGTGCGGTTAACTCCATAGGCGTATATGTGGATATATGGAGTTTAAGATGGTGGTTTTTTTTACCCGTATCGATTGCCATCCACCCACCATTAATTCAGAATTGCTCCGCTTGGCAATGTCCTTTACTTTATCAGAATCTGGAAAAATATTCCAGAATGCGAGATAGTAAATACATCACTGGAAAAGGATTTGATAGAAGTTGGACTGAAGGGTCAAACTTCTACCAAATCCTGTTTAAAGAAAGGATACCTGATATTTCACCTCATTTAATTCAATGTTGAAAATTGCTTCTGGCAAATTTGGAGAGGATACCCGGATTTGGATTGATGCGGAATTCCCATTGGTCTTGAGATAAGCCTTTAGCCTACCCTTGTACGTTTTTCTAAAGGAAGCTTGGTAGCTTTCGTGACTGGCCAAATCGCCACTTTCCAAACCCAAAAGTTCTATTGGTCCTTGAAAATCCAAGGTCAATTCCTGATCTGAATCCTCAACCAAATTCCCGCTTGCATCCGTCAACGTAATTTCCAACTCCATTACCTCATTCTCTTTCGTGAATTGTTTTTGGGTAACTTTACCTTCAATTTTTGAGACCGGTCCCGGTGTATTCAAGGCATACTCAGCGACTTGAATTCCATCATTGTAAGCAACGGCTTTTAACTCCCCTTCCTCATAACCAAGCTCCCAGGCGATCATTTGATCCAGTTCATATTTCCCTTGATTTTTCCCCAAGGATCGGCCGTTGATAAATAATTCCACCTCGTCCGCATTGGTGTAACATGTGACCCATTTTGTATCTCCCTGCTCACCTTTCCACGAATTTGAGATATTGCTTCTCCGAAGCACTTGTCTCTCATTTTCCGCAACACCTAGGTAAACCATGGGTTTTTCACTCCAAAGACTTTGACGAAAATAAAAATCAGGCTTTGGTATTCCTGCCAAATCGATGATTCCAGCTCCGCTACTTCTTTGGGGCCACGGACGTGCTTCTCCGATAAAGTCAAATGCAGTCCACAAAAATTGGGATGAAATAAACTCATTTTCTGTCACTGCGAGCCAAGCTTCCAATGCATCCCCATTTTCACTTCCATAAATTACCCGGTCAGGATATTGTTCATGATCTTCTTTGTACCGGTACTCCTGATAATTGTATCCCACGATATCAAGGTGATCTGGGTAATCCGTATAATTCGACATGGCCACCCCTGCCAAAGCTGCGGTAACCGGTCGCGTCGTGTCCACCCGCTTGACTGCATCTACTAAGGTCTTGGAAATTTCTCCCATTCTCGAAGCTGGAGGATTGTCTTTTTGAAATCCTTTTCCATATATCTGGGGATTTCTTCCCTCATCCAACACTGGATGACTATAGGGATCATTAGGATAATCCACTTCATTCCCGATGCTCCACATGATGATGGAAGGTCTGTTTCGGTTTCTTCTGACCATGTCCGCTACATCCTTCTCAGCCCAATCCTCAAATCCATCATGGTTGAGGTCATTTCCCGGCGTTCCTGCATTCCAACCTTCTATCCATTTGTTTTTAGCAATTTCCCATTCATCAAAAGCCTCATCCTGAACCAAAAACCCCATTTCATCACATAAGTCATAGATATAGTCCTGATGTGGATAATGACTCATCCGGATGGCATTGCTACCCAAATCCTTTAAAGTCTGCAATCGGTTCCGCCATACTTCTTTTGGAACGGCAGCGCCCAATGCACCGGCATCGTGATGGATACAAACCCCTTTGATCAATGTGGACGTTCCGTTTAGAAAAAACCCTTTATTCGGATCAAAATGAAAATCCCTTATTCCAACCCGATCTGTCCATTGGTCCATCAACTTGTTTCCAGCCCATAACTCCACTTCCAACGTGTACAAATACGGATCGTCTGTAGACCATAAGTGCGGGTTTTCCACTTCAAAATTCAGTTGGTTTTTGTTATTTGAGCCCTCCGCTCCTTGGATACTTTTGGAATCCCCTGTTATTTTTTCACCTTCCCTGTTTTTGAATACCGCCTTCACCGTCAAATCAGTTTTACCTTGAAGGTTTTGGTCGATTTCTATGTCTACCTGGGCGACCGCCTTGTTTGCGTTAATTTCTGGAGTATGAAAAAAAACTCCCCACTGTGCAAAGTGAACCGGATTAGATTGAATGAAGTATACATTCCTATATATTCCGGAACCCGTATAATACCGAGCATCTGCAAAATTTTGATGGTCCACTTTAACGATCAGGCGATTGTTATCCGCCTTCAAAAATGGCGTCAAATCGTGTTGGATCGGAATAAAACCATTGGGTCGCTTTCCCAAATAATGGCCATTGATCCAGATTTCGCTGTTTTTATAGATTCCATCAAAATAAACAGCATACTTGAGCTGTTTATCAAATTCGGCGATGTCAAAATCCTTTCTGTACCAACCGATTCCCCCAGGCAAAAAACCAGTTCCGCTTGCCCATTCAGAACTGAATGGACTTTGGATGCTCCAATCATGTGGAAGTGCAACCGACGTCCAGCCTTCCTGCAAGGATTTGGCCTTCTCAAATTCAAAATCCCCGAGCTGGAATTCCCACTTGTCATTGAACAGGGTTTTGCCGATTTGTTGTGCATCTGCTTCACTGCGCCCTAAGAAAAAAAAGGAAAATAGGACCAGAAAAGCCCCGATAAGAATTTTTATTGGCTCGATCATTTCAAAGTGGTTTTTTGGTGGTTATGGTCAAAATAGAGCGTGCGGGAACAAGTATTTCCGCATTGTTTTGCAGTTGCCTATAGGCCAAATCGTTGTCTTTGTCTGTTAAATAAGCCTCCCAATTTCCCGACTGATTTTCCAAGTTTGAAGCCAAATCTACCTCCACAGCCTGATTGGAAGAGTTCACCAATACGACCACCACTTGGTCCGAATTCGGATCCTTGAAAGCCGAGGCGAGGAGGTCTTGGTTTTGCCCGGGCTGTTCGTTGATCTGAATGGCTATCCTTTTGTATCCCGGACGGATAAATCTACTGTAATTCCCCAATGCCCACAGCATCTTGCTTTCTTCAATAGCGCCATCTGTCTCGGATTTGGAAATGTAAATGAGCCCATCCTTGTAATTGTATGGCGAAACGGCAACCCACCAATGCCAAGCAGATGCTTGTGCAATGGCCAAATCATTATGGATTACCCTGGCCATATAAAGCGCAGGGTTGATTCCCAAATCTTTCCCATTTCCGGAAATCTCTCCGTCATTGTCTCCTAGGATACAATATTCTGACATCCAATATTTCAGCCCTGGAATACGCTGAACAGCCTTTGACAATATTTGTCTTTTGGCAACCGCTTGTTGAAAAGGTGAGGTTGTAAAATAGCTGTGGCCGGAAATCGTGTTGCTCACATGACTAAGTTCGGCGAGGTAATTTTCAGAACCTGAGTCGAAAAATTCAGTGATTTGATTTGATCTTCCAGGACGATTGTATACTTCATACAGGTACTCGATTTGACCTGCCTCTGCAATGTCGATTTTTGTATTTAACCCACTCGCTGCCAGTTTACCATTCAGGGCCTTTACGATCCCGGTAATTTCATGATTCCAGAAAGGGGTTCCCTCCTGTCCGCCATCCTTCCAATCCCATTGGGGTTCGTTGACCGGGCTGATGTAGTCCACCGGGAGCCCTTCATTTTTCAATCCCTGTAAAGATGCAACCATAAAATCAGCAAAGGCCCCATAATTTTGAGGGTCCAAATTTGACTGATTTCCACTCGTTGCATAGGCTTTTCCGTTTCTTGTCAACCAGACAGGTGGGCTGTTCAAGAAGGTCAACAGATACTCCACCTGTCTTTGCTTAGCAGCTTGGGCAAACCACAATTGACCTCTTTGACCTTCTTTATTAAAATTCCCTGTTGCGTCTATAAAAGATGGGGCACGCCTCCAGGAGTCCCCTATCCCACTTTGCTCTCCCTGCTCTGCACTCCCGGCACCCAAATTGAATCTCCAGAGAGAAAGGCCAATCCCCACTGGATTTCCCTCTCCATCCAATTCTTTGCTGAAGAGCAAATCCGCCATTGCCTCCTTTTTTTGATCTGGCCAATTCCCTATAAATTGCCCTGACCAGGCATCGGATGCACCAAAATGATCAATTTCCTGGTAGCTTGTCCCGGCATCAATCTGAAGTTTATATTTTACCTTCTTGGGTTCATTGTCCCGATTTCCAATAACATTTTCACTACAGGATGTCAGGAATAGAAAAGCAAGAGCCGCAGAGCGGAGTATTTTCCGAGAAGATGATTGTCTCAATGTATTTTTCATATATAAGTCTTTAAAAATAAAGGGGGAAGATAATTTACCCTCCCCCTTTTTGAATCAATTATAACCAGGATTTTGCTCCAGCTTGTTGTCTGAGGCTAAAATCTCGCTTCTGGGAATCGGCAACCAGAAATTTCTATCCTGAAAGCTTCTGCCTTGTAGGGCCACTTTGCGCTGATAGGAAAAAGTTCCATCTCCCGCTTTGGTGATGTCCATTCCGTAAGCAGGTTCGTTTTCGGTTTCCGAGGCAATCATCCACCTTCTTACATCATAGAATCTGTGTTCTTCAAATGCAAGTTCTATTCTTCTTTCGTGCCTGATTTTCTCTCTCATTCCATCCTTGGAAAGCCCTGAAGGCAATTCCGGCATTTCTACACCATTTCTGGAACGGATCCTATTGACCGCATCATATACAGAACCATCAGGTCCGAAGGCCTCATTTTGCGCTTCTGCATAATTGAGCAATATTTCTGCATATCTGAAGTAAATCCAGTTCTGCGTTCCTGCAACTTGCCAGGGATTTTGGATGGGTAATTCTTGGTTGATGAATTTTCTGAGGTAGTATCCCGTCCTGCTGGTATTCCAATTGGAAGGACCTTGTCGGCTGTCTCTCCCGCCTGGAAGGAATGTTTCTACCGCCCTTCCTCTGTAGGGGGCACCGTTGTAAAGAACGGTTTCTGAAAATCGAGGATCCCTGTTTTCATAAGGACTTTCAGCATGTTCCGGATTGTCCCAATCGAATGGCGTACCATCCATCATTTCATAATCATCCACGAGATTTTGAAGGGGAACATTTCCGCCCCAACCATCATATCCGTTAGGTCCGTTTGCGATTTCAAGCGCTGTGTGCCTTTCATTGATGTTGTAATATCTGGCAAAGATGATTTCTTGGTTACTCTTAGGAGTCAAAAACAATTCACCATATCCCTGCTGGTAAAGTCCATAAACGCCAAGATCCATGACCTCTTTTGCTGCTTCAGCTGCGCTTTGCCACTTCTGTGCATTCCCTCCATTTCCATCGTTGTACAAAGGACTGGCAGCATAGAGCAACAATCTCGCTTTTAATGCCATGGCACCCCCTTTGGTGATCCTGCCTTCCTTCCATTTGTCGCTATTGTTGAGCGGTAAACCGGCAATAGCAGCATCCAATTCACCGATGACATAGGCAAGTGCTTCTTGCTTGGAGGCCTTTTGGAATAGACTTTCTTCAGTAAAATCATCCCCAAGCTGAGCCACCTTGTCTCCCATCAATACAACTTCACCATAATTTCTAATCAGGTCATGGTACCGAAAAGCACGGATAAACTTCAATTCAGCGGTCAACAAAGCCTTACCGGATTCACTCATATTGACTTCCGGCAAATTGCCCAGTGCAAAATTGCATTCCCGTATGCTTCTGTAACTTCTGCCCCAAAAAGCACCTGCGATACCGGTGTTTTCCGGAGACAACAATCCCTGTTGAATTACCCAAGTGTTGTCGTCGTTGTTGTAAATGGACTCATCTGTAAGTGATCCCCATAGGGCATACTCAAAACTTCTTCCAAATCCTGGTACAGAACCATCGCCTTCTTTGTCAGTCAATCTGACGCCAAGATAACGGTTGATTACAAAAGCCTCAAACAAGGTTGAATCCGCTAATATTGCAGCATCGGAAACTCTGTCTGTTGGCACGATATCCAAATAGTCCTGGTTACAGCCAAACAAGAAGGCCCCCATAAATCCCAATAGGGTTGATTTAATATATTTCATTCGATTCATGTTTTTTGGGTTTAGAATTGAATATTGACACCTAGGTTGACAATGCGCTGTTGCGGATAAAACTGTCCGCTGTTGCTTGCTCCCTCTGGATCAAAATCCTTCACTTTGGTCACTGTTAATAAATTGAAGGCATTGGCATAGACCCTAAGGTTTCCTATGGCATATCGATCAAGAAAAGTTCGGGGAAAGGTGTAGCCCACCTCCACGTTTTTCAACCTGACAAAAGAAACATCCTGCAGCCAAAAATCACTGGGAAACAATCCCCCACTGACGGCACTGGAAGACCTTTCACTCACCCTTGGATAAGTCCCTTCTGGATTTGATGGACTCCATCTGTTGTCGGACCATGAACTGTAGAAATTACCCACTGTTCCGGATTCCGGCAATACATATTGCCTGCTTCGACCCTGACCGGAAAGCAATGCTGCGAAATCAAAGTTTTTATAAGAAGCATGTAAGTTCAAACCAAAAATGATCTGAGGAATATTCCCCAACTCGGTTCTGTACATGTCATCGGCAGAAATGATCCCATCCCCATTGATGTCCTCATAGATAAGGTCACCAAGCTGTGCGCCGGGAACATGTGGAAATTGATCAAATTGTTCTTGTGAAGTAAATATGCCCAAGGACCTATACAATAGATTGGTATTCATGGGTCTTCCTGTCAATCTTTGGTAATCGAGCACACCTGGTGCTTCGTCCATGAAAACAATTTCGTTTCTCGCATAAGTAAAGTTTCCGGAAACTCCAAAGCTAAAGTCCCCAACATGTTCATAACCCACGGTGGCTTCCATACCATGACTTTTTACCTCCCCGATGTTTTCAGAAGGAACCAAAGAAGATCCCCCATACGGATTTACAATTCCTGAAACATTTGGGATCGACGCATTGCGTGTAGTCAAGATGTTCGTTCTGTTTTGTTGGAAATAGATCAATTCGGTCGTGAATTTTTTCAACCAGATCGCATTGATCCCAAAATCGGTTTTGTTTGCAATCTCCCAGGTTATATTGGGATTGCCCAACCTGATCAAATCGATTCCAGTACTGACCACATCGCCCAGCACATACCTGTTGTTGAATGAATAGTTGTCATAAAACTGGAATTGACCCACATTGTCATTCCCAAGTTGACCATGGGAAACTCTGAATTTGAGGTCATCAATAAAATTGAAACTGTTCCTAAACCAATTTTCCTCCGAAATCCTATAACCTGCAGACACGGAAGGGAAAAATCCGAACCTATTCCCTCTTGGAAAAACGGAAGATCCGTCTATTCTCCCCTGAACCTCCAAGAGATACTTCTCTTTGTAGTTGTAATTCAACTTACTGATATAACTCCTTCTGGTAAAATTGTAGCTGCTGCCCCAATTGTCATAATCAGACGCTGCAGCACCCCCCTGGGACAATTCAGGAGTTTGAGCTGTGGGGAAATTAATCCTGGCAGCACCCATTGTATGGGACTTGTTTTCGCTTTGCTCAAACCCAATGAAGGCATCTACGAAGTGATCGCCGAATACGCGGTTGAAATTCAACTTTATATTGCTGACCATCATGGACATAGTGGTATTTCCTTCATCCAAAGAGGGCCTTTGATTGGGCCCTCCGCCTATGACGATGGGATTGAAAGCATTGTCGTTCCTATTGTAGTTGTGAAGCGTGTAGGGAGTCCTGAATGTTCTGTATCGATCAGCACTTTCATCAACGGAATAAAAACCATCCACTGACAATCCTTCTAGAAAAGGCAGCTCGTACCTAGCCCTCAGGATACCATTGAAAACATATTTTGGATTTTCATTAATGCCCCCTCGATCCGTTGCCATCATTGCAGGGTTGGCATTTTCAATACCACTTGAGGGAAGTCCATTTGGATAAAAGGCATTGGTGGTGGGATATGCCCTGTAAATAGACCTGAAAATAAACCCCGCACCCTCTGTTGGAAATTGACGTGCCTCTTTCCTTCCTGAAAGTGCCAATCCCACGCTCAATCTTTTGGTGATGTTTGCATCGATATTGGAACGAAAACTAAATTGATCAAATTTAGCGGCGCCTTCCTTGTAAAGGCCATCTTGGGACAACTTGCCCATGGACACGAAATAAGTGACATCCTCACTTCCACCTCTCAAGCTCAAATTATGCTGATTTTGCAAAGCGAAATTCTGAAGGGTTTCTCTTTGCCAATTTGTGTTTGGATAATTCAGCGGATCTGATCCATTTCTGAATAGCTCAATTTCATCTGGACTGTAGACCTGATTGAATCCATTTTGGTTGTTGTTGTAATAGGCTATTTCATTTCGGATGGTCGCATAGGTAGCTGCATCCGCCAGTTTTGGTAACCTGGTTGGGGAAGAAAAACCTTGGTTAAAGGTATAAGAGATTTGAGGTTTTCCTGATTTCCCACGCTTGGTAGTAATCAGGATCACTCCATTTGCCGCGCGGCTACCATATACGGCTGCAGATGCATCTTTCAATACAGATACACTTTCAATATCCGCCGGGTTAAGCCTTTCAAGTCCTCCAATCTGTCCAGGAACACCATCGACTACCACGAGTACATCATTATTGCCAGTAGTGGCCAATCCACGTATGGAAATACTGGAACCATCATACCCAGGTTCGCCACTTCTGTTGCTGGCGATTAATCCAGAGACTCTGCCAGCCAAAGAATTGGATAGATTGGGTTGTGGGCTTTTGGTCAAATCCCGTCCTTCTACCTGTGATACAGATCCTGTAAGCGTAACTTTCTTTTGCTCCCCATAGCCGACCACGACCACTTCTCCAAGAGTGTCCATGTCTGGCTGCATTGTGATGGTAATATCGCTTTGGGAACCTACTTTTATTTCTTGGGTGGTGTATCCAATAAAAGAGATCTGCAAGACCGCTTCTGGATTTCCACTCAAATTCAGTGTAAAATTACCATCCAAATCCGTGACGGTACCTGTAGTTGTTCCCTTTACCAAAATGGATGCTCCTGGCAAGGACAATCCATTTTCATCCAGTACCTGACCTCTAATGGCTGTTTGCTGCGCAAAAGCCATCAAGTGAAGTGCAAAAAAAAGAACCATTGTGAAGAATGGGACCTTTTTTGAGTAATGCTTTTTCATCATTCTTTTTGGGTTAATTGTTTCTTGATTTTGAGAAATACATGGATTTCCCCTCATAATTTTTATGAGCCAAGAACAATATTCTCCATTTATTAAAAAAAACAGGGGTTATAAACTGGTGAAAAAAGGGGGACAAATCGCCCAATCTTTGCAAATCTCGGGATTAATGTAAAATATTGTACTCGATGTGATGAAATCCAAATGAAACCCAAAACCATACTCTTCCTTTTTTTTGTATTTCTGGCTTGCCTCAGTGCCCAAGCCAACGACACAGTTCAAATGAACGGGGACTTGAATGAGCAACTGACTTTTTACCTGATGGACATGGAGTCTGGTTTGGCACACAACGTAGTCAACAGTATTGAACAGGATCACCTTGGATACATCTGGATCGCAACTGTGGAGGGTATCAGCAGGTACAATGGAAGCGCCTTTTTAAACGTCAAGCAAAACGGACAACCTGGTAACCAATCCTTGGCAAATAATTTTGTACAGCAAATCCTATTGAGGAAGAATGGGGATTTGATGATAGCGACCGATGGCGGATTAAATATCTACAATTTAAGGGAGGAAAGATTCGGTTTGGTCCAACAAAAGGACGGGTTATTGACCAATAGCATTAGCAGTCTGATTGAAACCCCAACCGAAGGCATAATCGTTGGTGCATATAGGCATGGAATTCAAATCCTGAAACCAAACGCGGTGGTGAATAGCTCTTTTTCCCACAACAAAATAGATCCCTCGAGCCTTTCTTCAAATCAAGTCACTTCGCTGACTATGCAGGGAGATTCTGTGGTCTGGATAGGCACTTTTGATGGTGGCCTGAATAAATTAACACTGAAAAACAAAAGTATCGAAAGGGTATTTCAAAAGGAAATAGATGGTCTACCAGCACAAATCGATGCTCTTTATACCGACAAATCAGGAAATGTTTGGGTCGGCTCAAAATTTGGGTTGAAGGTAATCACCGCAAGTGGCGATACGCTACTGATGGGAAAAGGAGAAAATGAAAGGGAAGGATTGAGTGACCGTGAAGTCTTGTCCATTGAACAGGACGATCAAAACAGAATGTGGATCGGTACCCGAAACGGAGGATTGAATATCCTTTCCATTCCTGATTTTTTGAATAAAAATGAATTGAACCTTTTTTGGTTTTTGCCCAAATCCGATGGTTCCAGCGTTTTTAACAGAACGGTTTCAGCACTGAAAAAAGACAGAGATGGAAACATGTGGATTGGAACAAGCACAGGCGTAAATTTTGTCAACCCAAAGGGTGAACCCATCAAATTGATACAAAGGAATCCCAACACTCCCCAAACCCTTGCGCATAATCGGATAGGCGCATTGGCTGGAGGCTCCAAAAACATGCTTTGGATCGGAACAGACGGAGGAGGGCTGGATTTGTTTGACCCCAAAACAAGGAGTTTCACGAATTATAGCCATGATCTTGAGAAAAAATCAAGCATCAGTAACAACTATATCATTTCCTTACTTGAAGACAGCAGGGGAAGATTATGGGCAGGAACTTATCATGGCGGACTGAACAGACTCGACCAAAACACAATTAAATTCCACAAATATCTTCAGGGAAATGCCCAAAATGGGGCGGATGTCAGAGTGATTGCGGAAGATTACCAGCAACAAATCTGGGTGGGTACCAACCAAGGTGGACTTTACAGGTATTCTGAGGCGCGCGATCAGTTCGATTACATTGTGGAACTTGGCAAATTGGATATTCGGGATATCGCTGTGGACCAGAAGCAAAGGTTGTGGTTGGCCACCTTCGGGTCGGGGATTATATGTTTCGATCCCCAAACAGCCGAAATCACCGATTACAAGGTTGAAGAATTCGAAGCGCTTCCGGGAAACATCTATTTTTCCATTGAGATAATGGCCAATGGAGAAATACTCGCCGGAAGTCGATATGGCGGATTGGTCAGAATCCAGCCAAATATGCGCATGATCACCACTATAACTGAAGCAGACGGTTTGAGTAACAATACCATCAGTAGTATGGTCATGGATGACGAGGGCATGATCTGGTTGGGTACATACAATGGAATCAGTTGCTACAATCCTGAGTCTGGAAATATTTCCCATATCAACACTTTTGACAATATCCAACGAAGCGAATTCAACATAGGTGCGGCCACATATTCTACTGATGGAATCTTATACTTCGGTGGCAACAAGGGGATCAATAGTATCAATCCCTCCAAACTTGAGGAGGAAATAGAAAAACCCTCGTTGATTTTTGAAAATTTCAAACTTTTCAATGACCGCGTGAGTGTAGACCATGAATTGTTGGACAGTGCCATAGCCTACAAAAATTTTCTGACCCTAAACCACCAGCAAACCCTATTCTCCTTTGATTTTGCGATCTTAAAATACCCATTTGCCCAAAATGTAAACTACGCCTATAAACTGGAAAATTACCATGAACATTGGATCCAGGTCCAAGGGAATGGGACCGCCAATTTGAGTAAGATTCCTCCAGGTTCATATAACTTATTGGTCAAGGCGGAAATTGGGAACGGGCAGCAAATTGAAAGAAATATCTTCATCACAATCACTCCGCCATTCTGGAAAACCATTCCTGCATATCTGTTTTACTTTTTTGTGCTATCGGCAGTATCCATGAGTATTTTTCGGTATTTCAGTGAACGTGTCAAACTTAAAAATTCCTTATTGCTTGAAAAGAAGCAAAGGGTACTTGAGCATGAAATCAATGAGGAAAAAATGCGCTTCTTCACCAGCTTTTCACATGAACTCAAAACACCATTGACCCTGATTTTGGCTCCATTGGAAGATTTATTTCTGCAAATCAAATCCAAAAGCCAGCTCAATAAACTTGCCTTGGTCCAAAAAAACGCTGCCTATTTGCATCATTTGATCGGAAATCTACTTGAATTCAGAAAATCGGAAACCGGAATGAGCCAATTGCATATCGAGGAACATAATATTTCCCTGAATTTGGAACAATGGATTCAAAATTACCAACCCTTGGCAAAAAGAAAACAGTTGGTATTGACCTGTTCCTTGTCGGAAAGAAACATGATGGCTAGGATAGATTTGGAAAAGCTCCAAATAATCATCAATAACCTGATTTCCAATGCTATAAAACATTGTTCGCCAAACGAGAAAATTCATGTAAGTCTCTGGTCGGAGGTCGACTACTTGAAGATATCCGTGGCAGATACGGGACCAGGAATCCCTTTAGAGGACCGAAATAGAATCTTTGAATGGTTTTTTCAGTCCGGATCCAAAGTCAAAAAAAACGGTACGGGAATAGGCTTGGCCCTTGCCAAAAATTTGGCGGAACTCCACGGTGGTAGCATTTGCGTTGAAAGTGACCTGAAGAAGGGGGCAACATTTATTTTGGGAATTCCTAAAAACTTGGCTCTTTCACCTCCGGACAATTGGGTATCTGATCAATCTAACCCGAAAACAGTTTTTGAAACCCAGCCCTATATCCTTGAAGATTCTACCCTACAGGAACATTTGGTGAAATCGGATGAAGAAAGAGAAGTGATTTTGATTATTGACGACAATACGGATATCATCAATTATTTGGACAGTTTATTTGAAAAAAAATACGATTTAATCCATTCCGAAAATGGTCAAGAAGGATTGGAAAAAGCATTGAAATACATTCCTGACCTGATTATCTCGGACATCATGATGCCCCTAAAAAACGGTATCGATCTTTGCGCGACTTTAAAACAAGATAAATCCACCTCCCATATCCCCATCATTTTACTGTCCGCAATAGGAAGTCCTGAAAGCATGAAAAGTGGCTTTCAGGAAGGAGCCGATGCTTACATCACCAAACCGTTCAATAGCATCCTACTTCAAACCAGAGTAAGGAACTTACTGGACAACCGCAAAAACCTGAGAAAGTATTTTATGGGTCAAATCCACGACGACGAAACATTGGATCCGCACCAAAACAATCTTTTGGTGTTGGAAAAGAATTTTCTTTCTATGTTGGACCAGATCATTCTCGCCCAAATTGGCAAGGAAGAAACACAAGTCGAAATCATTGTTCAGGAGATGGGAATGAGCAGAACTTCCCTGTTCAGGAAAGTCAAAGCCATTACCGGGTACAACATCAATGCGTACATCAGAATGACAAAGCTAAAAAAAGCCGCCGATTTGATTTCCTCCAACCATTTGACCATTTCCCAAGCCGCCTATGAATCGGGATTCAATGATATAAAATATTTCAGAAAGGTTTTTAAAGAATATTTTGGACAATTACCCTCTGAATACAAAAATTGACGGATTTATGTCTTAACCTAAAGTGAAACCCGAAATATGCATTCCGTTTCCAGATAGGATTGAAACTGTAAGAAAATCAGCCTATTGGGAGAATAATTCCTGAGGCCAATAGGATGAAATCAAAAATAGTCAACAACCAATTGATTGTCTGTCAATTGCTATATTGAGTTGAGTCCACAATGCATAAAACGGGTTAAACTGCTAGAAAACCAGACTATTATGAGACTAATTTTTGTAACCTATAGGGTGGAGTCAAAAATAGCCAACAGCTAAATAACTATAAGTCAATTACAATCTTCTCAAATTTCGTTCAAAGCCCTGAGTCGGCTACATCTCTGTAAGCTTGCAATGAAACTGTAGCTTATTTTGATCGGATGCAGGGAAATCTTTGGTCTGCCTGCTTTCTTTGACATGATCGGAACTCCAGGCATACAGATCGGTGATTTTTTGATAAAATTTAGGTTGACAGTCTCTGATTTCACGAATGCGTTCCTGCAATTCCTCAAAAAAATCCTGGCGAAAGTTTATTCCTTGCTGGAATCTTTCATCAACCAAAACAAAACCTTTGATGATAAACTCATTCAGCGTTTGGGTTGCCCATTCGCGGACATCATTGATTTCACTCTAATTCAAACAATATTTTACAGCCATTATGGCCTCAAAATGATAGCATTTCCTACCATTGGGTACTTTCGCCCCTAATTTCTACCTCACCAACCCTAACTCTTTAAAACAATAATTTTGTTTCCCCTGATCACCTGCCCGTTCAGCTCAGCGGTACAATCGCCCAATTCTTCTTTGTCCCTTTTCTCTACTTGAGCAAATGCTTTTTTGACAAAGGCCTATCGTTGATGTCTTTTGGCAATCCGAACACTGGAAACCTTAACAGGGTTGAGGAGATTTTGTGGATTTATGTCGATGCTGTTTTAGGTTCTTGGCCCCCTTCAATGTTTGTTGATTTATTAATCAGATTCATGTCTATGATTTAAACAAAAATCAGGAAAGGCTACATTGGGGCGTTTTTATTGTTTTTCGATCGAAAAAATGGGCTTCCACTACTGGGGAAAAGGCACAAAAATTGGGAATCCGGTTTGGTACTCGTAAAGATCCCATTCGGTCCAAGGCGTAGGAATTTTGAGAAGCCGAGTGGACCAATGGCTACCGCAGGAATAGGATTTTGCCGTTTTGACTAGCTGGGTCCTTTTTTTTAGGAAAAGATGGGCCAAAAGTCATTGACTGAAAAGGAGTCTTCGGCGTATCGAAGAGATTATGTTTGTTTCCCTTGCCAATGGGAAGACAGGTGTTTGCTCAATCGGCTTAAAGATGCTTTATGGCTCACTGCCCCATTGAATTTGAAATCAACATGCTAAAATCATCCCGACTTCTGTTTCCTGGTCAAAGCGCTTCAAAATAGTGTAGCCTTAGAAATTCCATGATTACTTCTGCGGTGACCTTACTGAACCTCTTAATATTTTGTTCGTTATCTCGTACTCCTTCAAAATTGCACTCGATCTGCACCGCATCCACCTTTCCACTGGTATAAGAACTGTAATTGGCAGTAATATACCCCCCACTGAAATATGGCTCCAATCCGGGGCTTGCTTTTTTTGAAGAGGGGACAGATGGATAAAAACGTTCCTGAAACAAATCTCCCAAAGATTGTCCCCCTCTCAATAGCTGGGCATGGGAGAGGTTTTTCAGATTTTCCGAAGCCAGGTTTTTGATTGAAGAGAATGCTATAAATTCATCTTTGTCAAGCATTGAATCTGGCAAATCCAATTCATCCTCGTACAACAGGTACCCCAGTTCCAGTTGCTGGATCGAATGACCATGGCCATGGATATCCAGCAACAGACCTTTTCCATACTTTGAAGCCACATCGTCCCTTGCTTTGGAAATCATTTGGTGAAAAAAGTCCCAAGCTTCCATTGCCAGCCGATCTCCGCATGTTGCCATGGATCTGCTTCTGTTGGCATCCATTTTTTGCCTATGCAAATGATTGATGACGATATAGGGTTTATATCCCAGGCTTTCCAATTCCTTTTTGATTTGTTCGGTCAAGGATAAGGTATTGGCATCTTCTATATTGACAGCATCCGGGCAAGTTCGCGTAGGCATCCACTCCGGTTTCTCTTGACCACCATGTGAGGCCACCAAAATCAAAGGGAAATTTCCTTCCTCATAAGTGAAAAATTGAGATACCTCTTTGGGTTGTTCATTTTCTTTGGGCGTGCAAAAAACCAATGTAAGAGGCAAAAAAACAAAAAGTAATCGATTGAAATATTTCATTTTTATGGTGAATAGATAGCAGGAGTCGTCTCATTTGAAAGATAAGCTTTTCTTTTGCAAGGCGCCATTTTCTTTTCGTTCGCTGTTTGGTTCAGGTCTTGGAATTTCCCCGATCTGCCCTTCTCTGGGATAGGAAGAGATTCTTGAACAAAATTTGCCTGTTTTTGTCAAATTATCCACAAACTTGGTTTTGTTGCCACATTCCAAAAGGTGTATTGTCAAGCATCTGAAATGGCGGAGGATCTTGATGGGAAATATTTTGCCATCAAGATCCTCCCGAATTTTTGGAAATTTCACAAGATCTCAAGGGGATATCATGTGAAATTTGGCGTGATCCCTCCTTACCAAATCAATACCTCGTCACGGCTTCTTCTTTCATAAAACCTGAAAAGATTGAGTGCAACCGAAAATTCATGCACCGCGCCAGACATTAAGTAGCTGTTGGCCATCGGGAATTCATAAGCATAACCCAAGCGCAGCTTTCCAGTCAAAAACCCGATTTGTCCATTGGTCGCATAATCCAATCGATGTCCAGCTCCGATCCACAAGCGATCCATCAAGAGCACTTTTATATTGAACTCGGTAACGTCAGGGAGATTTTTTCTGGATCGGTAAAAGCCATTGGCGGTAACCGATAGGTTTTCGGAAAGGGCATTCCGGTATCCTGCCTGAACCATCTGCTCCGCTGGATAGCCATCCATGAATTCATCCCCATTCTGGATGCTTCCACCGTTTACCCGGTGGATTCCATAGGAAAAATAGTAGTTGGCATGGGTCAAAGCCATTCCAACGTTGAAATCCAAGACATTCAGGTTGCTGAAGCTGCCCAGGTACTTGCCGATAGTGGGATCGCTTGCCTCCTCAGCGCTAAGTGCATTTCCATCCAATCTGATACTTTGGTAACTCACTCCCGTCCCCAGGCGGAGATTATGACGCTCAGTCAGCCGAATCCGGGCTGCATAGTTGACCGTGATTTCGTTTTCACGAAACGCACCATAATTGTCCTGAAGCAAATTGACCGAAAAAGCATTCTTTCCCAGTAAGCCTGGATCCACCTCGCCCGCCAACTCACCGAAATCCATCTCGGCAGAAATAAAGTAGGTCTTGGGTGCGCCCTCTATCCCTCCCCACTGGTTGCGGACAAATCCCCTGACCACACTCCCCTCATATCCGGTCAGCGCAGGATTGAAGTAGCCCTGAAAATGCGAAAACTGGCTGATAAACTTGCGGGATTGCGCCTGAAGATTTCCTGAATGGGAAAATAGGGCAACCAAGAGTCCCAGTATGATATGCTTCTGAATCCGTTTCATTTTGATTTCGGTTTTTTTGTTGGGAAAACCGAAGGAGTACAACTGTAGCCCTTCGGTTTTATGGCTTTTACTATTTTCTTAACAAGGTCAAGACACCTCTTCTTAATTCATCCGTTTCTTTGGATTCCAGTATCCAATAATAGGATCCCACAGGCATTTCCTTTCCTTCGAAAATACCATCCCAACGCACCGCTGGGCTTTCTGTGTAGAAGATTCGCTGTCCGCTTCGGTCAAACACCTGAACCGTGCCGCCTGCGAAATATTTCAGATCCGGAATTCCCCAGGTATCATTGATCCCATCCCCATCCGGAGAGAAAGCTTTGAAAATCGTGATTTCGGAAATATTCTTTCTGTCCCTCAGAATGGTAAATGACTTTTCAATCACATTCCCATCCCGGTCCGTAACCCGAACCAAGATCTGGAACTGGGTCATTCCAGCTGCTTCTTCCGAGCTGCTCCAGAACAAGAAATCTGACTTGATCTCGAAATAGACATTGTCGGCCGCCCCGGGGACAAGTTCGACCGTATGGATTTGATCGATTTCATCGATGACCGTGAAGTATCCGATTTCCTGGAAAAACACCGTTGGATTCGGAATAAAGAGATTGTTGGATAGGGCTATGTCCCTCAGCGCTTGCTTGGGCAGTACAATTACTTGCAAGGCTGCTTTTTGAGCAGATGGATTCAATACGCCTGCAGGAAGGTTAACCGTTCCGAATACCGTATAGGTACCTCTCTTCAGCAAGTTGAGGGTCGACTTGTCCCACGTCACTCCATAGCTCAGGATCTGGCCGTCTTGCGTCAGCACATTCACTTGTTGCGGAAGGACGGGATCAACTGACCATGGGGTTGTCACCGCATCTCCTGTTAGGAATTCGGCAAGTTCCGCCGGTATAATCTCGAAATCACTGCCTTGAAACTCAATTTGGTAATTGGCTCCGGCAGAGAGGCTACCTTGGCTTATGGCATATACTCCCACTGTCTCACCCGACAGTCGGGTCAAAACACCTGTAAGCATTGCTTCCAAATCGGAAAGTTGGAAACCACTGGCAGCAAAGGTTAGCGCAGGATCAGGATTACCAAAAATCTTGCTTTTGGAATCTGTAATAATCTTCAGTAGGGCCTGATTGATTGTCAGCGTACCGTCCACCATCGTAATCGCATAGTTCTGGTCTGCTCCTCCGGTCAACGTGATCGGATAGGTTCCGGCATTGGATCCCAGCAGGGCCAGCGTACTGATGCTCGGCTCAGTTTCTACTTTCGTATCGCCATTGGCCAATCCTTCATAGCGGATGGTCAGCGCTGGGTTGGTTTCACCGTACACTTTGGACTTGTCCTCTGCCGTGATCGTCAATTCCTTTTTGCCAATCGTCATGCTACCCGCTTCCAAAATGATGGAATAGTTTTCGTCTGATCCTCCCGTCAAGGCAATCGCATAAGTTCCAACTCCCGAGGATTGAAGGGCGGTCGTGGAGATATTCGGTTCAACTGCCGCTTTCGTATCTCCATTGACCAGACCCGTGTAGGTAAAGGTCAAGGTTGGATTCGCTTCACCGTAGGTTTTCTGCTTGTCGTCCGCTCGGATGGTCAGGTTTTTTTGGCCAATGATCAAGGTTCCGTTCACCAAGGTGATTGCATAGTTCTGATCTTCCCCTTGTGTCAAGGCAATCGGATAATTTCCAACGGCTGATGATTGAAGGGCTGTTGTAGAAATGTTCGGTTCCACTGCCGCTTTCGTATCCCCATTGACCAGACCCGTGTAGGTAAAGGTCAGGATTGGGTTCGTTTCACCATAGGTTTTCTGCTTGTCGTCGGCTGTCACCGTCAAGGCTTTTTGGCCAATGGTCAAGGTTCCGTTCACCAGGGTGATTGCATAGTTCTGATCTTCCCCTTGTGTCAAGGCAATCGGATAATTTCCAACGGCTGATGATTGAAGGGCTGTTGTAGAGATGCTCGGTTCAACTGCCGCTTTCGTATCCCCATTGACCAGACCCGTGTAAGTAAAGGTTAAGATTGGATTTGCTTCCCCGTACACTTTTGACTTGTCATCGGCTGTCACCGTCAAGGCCTTTTGACCTATGGTCAAGGTTCCGTTCACCAAGGTAATTGCGTAGTTTGGATCAGCGCCACCGATCAATGAAATCTGATATGCTCCCACATTCGAACTTTGCGTGGCTGTTGTGCCAATGCTTGGTTCGGCATTCACTTTCGTATCCCCATTGACCAAACCTGAGTAGGTAAAGGTCAGCGCTGGATTGGTTTCTCCGTAAACTTTGGATTTGTCCTCCGCTGCGACCACCAAATCCTTTTGGCCAATTGTCAGCGTTCCATTCACCAATGTGATGGTATAGTTCTGATCCGCTCCACCGGTCAAGGTGATTGGATATGTACCCACATTCGATCCTGAAGTTGCATTCGTGCTGATGCCAGGTTCGGTAGCCACCTTTGTCTCTCCACTGACCAAACCAGAGTAAGTGAAAGTCAAGACCGGATTTGGATCTCCGTATACTTTCGACTTGTTCCCTGCTGTGATGGTCAAGACTTTCCTGGTGATCACAAAGTCAGCCGTTGCAAAGTCAACTGTATAATTGGCTCCTGCGCTCAGCGTACCCTTTCCAATCGCGTAGCTGCCGACATCTTGCCCTGCTGCTCTGTCGAGTGCACCTGTCAGGATGCTTGCACTGTCTCCGTTTTCAAAACCGTTGACGATGTAGGTGAATATGGGATCGCTCTCACCGTAGACTTTCTGTTGATCAGTACCGGCAGTCACCTGAAGCGCTTTTTTGACAATCGTAAATACTGAACCGATATAATCGATTGTGTAATTTGATCCCACATCCAGTGTACCCAGCCCGATGGAATACGTTCCCACGTTTTCACCAGGCACTCTATCGAGTGCACCAGCCAAAACAAATTCGCCGTTTTCAAAACCGGATAGCGAATAGGTGAAAATAGGGTCTGTCTTACCGTAGACCTTGGTCTGTCCTTGATCTGCTGTGACCACTACAGTTTTCAGGGTTATGGCAAAATTTGCTCCGGTGTAAGAGATGGTATAATTGTCTCCAGAATCCAAGTTGCCTTGGTTGATGGCATAGTTGCCTACGTTTTCACCGGAAATCCTTGCAAGTGCTCCTGTCAGGATACTTGCATCGTCCCCGTTTTCAAAGCCGGAGGCTGTGTAGGTAAAGATTGGATCTGCTTGTCCATATACCTTTTGTTGGCTCGGGCTTGCTGTGATGGTCAGTGTTTTCTCCGTGATCGAGAAATCCGCTCCCGTGTACATCAAGGTATAATTGTCACCCGCATCCAAATTCCCTTGGTTGATGGCATAGTTGCCTACATTTTCGCCGGAAGTTCTTCCAAGAGCTCCCGTCAGGATACTTGCATCGTCTCCGTTTTCAAAACCGTTGGCGGTATAGGTGAATATCGGGTCTGACGCACCATAGGCCTTGGTCTGGTTCGCATCTGCTGTCACCACGAGGGTTTTCAGGGTAATGGCAAAATCAGCTCCGGTATAGTTGATCGAGTAATTTTCACCTGCATCCAAGTTGCCTTGATTGATCGCGTAGCTGCCTACGTTTTCCCCAGAAACCCTTGTAAGTGCTCCCGTCAGGATACTTGCATCGTCTCCGTTTTCAAAACCGTTGGCGCTATAACTGAATATCGGATCAGCAGCTCCGTAAACCTTGGTCTGGTTTGCATCTGCTGTGACAACCAAAGTTTTCAGCGTGATCGCAAAATCAGCTCCTGTGTAGGCAATCGTGTAATTGGCACTCGCGCTCAAAGATCCTTGGTTGATGGCATAGTTCCCTACTTTTTCGCCGGAGATCCTTCCGAGTGTGCCCGTCAGGATGCTCGCATCGTCCCCGTTTTCAAAGCCGGAGACCGCATAACTGAATATCGGATCAGCGGCACCGTACACCTTGGTCTGGTTCACATCTGCTGTGACAACCAAAGTTTTCAGCGTGATCGCAAATTCAGCTCCGGTGTAAGCAATCGTGTAATTGTCACCCGCATCCAAGTTGCCTTGGTTGATGGCATAGTTGCCTACGTTTTCACCGGAAATCCTTGCAAGTGCTCCTGTCAGGATACTTGCATCGTCTCCGTTTTCGAAACCAGTAACCGCATAACTGAATATCGGATCAGCGGCTGCGTAAACCTTGGTCTGGTTTGCATCTGCTGTGACCACCAAAGTTTTCAGCGTGATCGCAAAATCAGCTCCGGTGTAAGCAATCGTGTAATTGGCACCTGCATCCAAGTTGCCTTGGTTGATCGCATAGTTCCCTACGTTTTCGCCGGAAGCTCTTGCTAGGGCTCCCGTCAGGATACTTGCATCGTCTCCGTTTTCAAAACCGTTGGCGGTATAGGTGAATATCGGGTCTGACGCACCATAGGCCTTGGTCTGGT